>DASWMA010000140.1:0-6622 GCA_036399995.1 Longimicrobium sp.
CGCCGCCGGCCGCTCCCGACGTGCCGGCGCCGCCCTCGCGGCCCTCGGCCCGGTCGGAGCGCTTCTCGAAATCCTGCCGCAGCCCGTCGATGGCGCCCTGTATCCTGGAAAGGAGGCTGTCCACGCGCGGCTGGATCTCGCTGACGAAATCGTCCACGCGCGGGCGGACGCGGTCGCGGGCGTTGTCCACCTTCGGCTTGATCTCGTCGAGCGCCGAGTCGATGCGCTGGTCCAGCTCCTGGAAGACGTTCTTCAGCTTGGGCCGCAGCTCGCTGAACGCCGACTCGATCTTGGAGCCCAGGTCGCGCAGCGGATCGGTGCGGCTGCCGTCGTCGCCGCCCGCTCCGCCGGTGCCGCCGGAGGTGCCGCCCGAGGCACCGCCCGACGTGGCGCCGCTGGTGCTGTCCCACGCGCTGCCGCTGGTGCCGCTCCCCGACCACGCGCCGCCGCCGGAGGACGAGCCCCCCGCGCCGCCCGCGCCACCGGTCGCCCCGCCGCTGGTCTGCCCCGGCCCCGCGTCCGCCGCGGAGGCGCCGCTGGTGGATGCGCCGCTGGTGCCGCCGCCCCACGCGCTCCCCGCACCCGTCGATCCGCTGCTGGTGGAGCCGCCGCCCGCCGAGCTGCCGCCCGTGGAGCCCGACGACGCGCCGCCCGAGGTGCTTCCCCAACCCGCCGCGCCCCCCGACCCCGAGCCGCTGCCGCCCGAGCTGCCGCTGGCGCCGCTGCCCGAAGTCGAGCCGGAGCCCGACGTCGAGCCGGCGCCCGACGCGCCGGTGCCGGTGGTGGAGCCGGTGCTGCTCGACCCGCTGGAGCCGGTGCCCGTGGACGAGCCGGGCGCGCCGCCGGGGTTGGCGCCGGGCGTGGACGCGTTGGGGTCGGCCCCGCCGGTGCTGCCGCCATAACCGCCGCTGCCTCCGGACGTGCCTCCGCCGGGGTTGTTCGTGGGATCGCTGTTCATGACACCGTCTCCGTTCTGATGAGCGTACGAAAGCGCCGCCGGGCGTGCGCCGGCCACGGCCGGACTTACGTGCGCCGGCCACGGCGTGTTTCGTGTGCACCGCCCGTGCCGTGCGCCTGGCCGCCAGAAGAGCAGGAGCACTCTGGTGTGGGGGAGGCTTCGTGCGCCGGGCGCGATGCCGGTTCCCGTGCACCTCCATCGCAGCCGGGCAGGCGCCAGTAGTCCGCGAAGGCGGACTTCGTGTAGTCGTTGCCGCGGATTCATCCGCCCGGGCGGGCCAGGATGATCGAAGAGGCGCCCGTCGAAGGAGATCGAGTCCAAATGGGAGGCGAATGCGAGAGCCCCGGTCCTCGCCTGGAGAACCGGGGCTCTTCGCCCGTCTGGCTGTCGCCCCGAAGGCTCAGCTGCCGCCGCGGCGGAGGTAGATGGAGCCGTTGCCGGTGCTGATCGTGAGCCGGCGGCCGCCGCCGCCGATCCGGCCGGCCATGCGATGGGCCGACACGCGCCCGCGCACCTGCAGCGGGAAGTCGGTCTCGATGCCGCCGTGGCCGGTGGTGGCCTCGAGGTCGGCGCCGAAGTCGGCGGGAAGGCGCAGGGTGACGCTGCCGTTGCCGCTGCTGAACGCCATGTCGCCGGCGCCGCGCAGGCTGGCCATCGCCACCTCGATTCGCCCGTTGCCGGTGGACGCGTTGACGGGGCCGCTGGCGGCGTTGACCACCACCCGGCCGTTGCCGCTGCTGGCGGTCACCGGGCCGCGGGCGCCCTCCACCATCACCGCGCCGTTGCCGCTGCTGGCGGCCACGCGGGCGGCGCCGTTCCCCACCCGCACCTGGCCGTTGCCGCTGCTGGCGTGCACGTCGGCGGTGGCGCCGTCCACCGCCACGTCGCCGTTGCCGCTGCTCACGCGCACCAGCACGCCGCGCGGCACCTCCACCGTGAAGTTGGCGCGGCCGCGCCGTTCGCGGCGGCCCCAGCCGCGGTCGTTGTTGTTGCGGATCCCGTTCTCGCCGCAGGTGGCGTCTTCGCCGCGCACGGCGCACACGCGGAAGTCGCCGCCGCTGCCGCCGCCGGTCAGGTAGCGGATCTCGCCCGATTCGGCGTTCACCGTCTCGCCGTGCACGCGCGCGCGGCCGTCGCCCGACTGGCGCACGGTGACGGTGCCGTTCTGCGTGTACACGCGCAGGGTGGAGCCGGCGGGAACCTGCCCCGCCCAGTTGAAGTCGCGCTGGGCCGCGGCGGGCGTGGCGGCCGCGAACAGCGCGGCGGCGGCGAGGATGGCGGTCGGCTTCATGAGGGTGCCTTCTCTGCGGGTTGACTTGCCGGGGGGATGAAGTGCGGCGCCCACGTGGCGGATGCCGGATGCCGATTGGATGCACCCGACACGCGGGTGGTTTATATCGGCCCCAAAACGAACGCGGCGCCGGCTCCCGCTGGGGGGCCGGCGCCGCGTCGCGGCTACTTGATGCGAAGCCGTTCCTGCGCTTCGTGCTGGCTCAGGTCGGAGAGGATCACCACGTCGCCCGGGTTCAGCCCGCCCAGCACCTCCACGGTGCTGGCGCTGCCGCGGCCCAGGCGCACGCTCACGCGCTCGGCCGCGTCGCCGCCGGGAAGCACGCGGAAGAGCGACACGGTCGACTCGGGCTGCCCGTAGCCGGGGCGGCCGACGAAGAGGACGTTGGTCAGCCGGTCGATCTCCACCGTGCCGTCCACGCTCAGGTCGGGGCGGGCGCCGCGGGGGAGCGGCGCGTCCAGCGCCACGTCCACGGTCACGGTGCCGTTCTGCGCCGCCGGGTCGATGCGCACCACGTGCCCGGGGACGATCCCGTTGCGCGTGTCGATGCTGGCGCGCTGGCCCACGGCCACGTCGCGCGCCTGCGTTTCGGGGATGCGCAGCGCCGCCTTCAGCCGGCCGGGCTGCACCACCTTGGCCAGCATGGCGCCCGAGTTCACCCACTGCCCCATCTCCACCGGCAGCTCCTGCAGCACGCCGGCGCTGGGGCTGCGCACCTGCATCGAGGCGATCTGCCCCTGGTTGAACGCGGCCAGGCGGCGCAGCATGGTCACCTGGCTCTCCTGCCCGGCGATCTGCTGGCCCATGCTCGAGCGCATGTGCTCCAGCCGCTGGCGCTCCACCTCGAGCCGGGTGCGCAGGTCGGCCGCGTCGTCGCGCGCCTTGGCCAGCTCCTGCGCGCTCACCATGTTCTGCGCCGCGAGCGACTCGGCGCTCTGGGCCTGCCGCTGCGCCTGGTTGTACAGCGCCTGCACCTGCGCCAGCGTGCCCTGCTGGGTGAGCAGCTGGTTGCGCAGGTTGGTGCGCAGGGTGGTGAGGTCGGCCTGGGCGGCGGTCAGCTGGCGCTGTGCCTCGAGCGCCTGCCGCTCCACGTCGGGGTTGCTGAGGGTGAGCAGCACGGTGCCCGCCTGCACGCTGGTGCCGGGCTGCACCGCCTTGCTCTCCACGCGCCCCTGGGTGACGGCGCTGATCCAGCGGATGTCTTCGGCCACCAGGGTGCCGGGGCCGCGCACCTGCCGGGCCATGTCGCCCCGCTGCACGGTGTCGGTCCACAGGGTGGCGCGCTCCACGGTGGGCGCCGAGGGGCCGATGCGGGTGAGCGCGAGGCTGGTGAGCGAGATGGCGGCTACGGCGCCAACGCCATATGCCCAGCGCCGGCGGCTCTTCGCCGGCTTGCGGGGGATGTCCACGGGAGTCTCCTGGTGCTGCAGCGAAGGAAGGGAGAGTTGCTGCGATGCTGCCCGTACGGGGCCCCGGGAGATTGGGTTTCAGGAACGGCTGAACGGGTGCGTGAGTGCGGAAGTGCGGAAGTGCGGAAGTGCGGTGGGATCACGACGAGACGAATGAATCGTGGAGGCCGCGGCCGGGGCCCCCACCCGGAGAGGCGGACGATACGGCTGTCCGCCTCTCCGACCTCCCCCCAAAACAGCCGGGGGGAGGTAGAACTGGGGGTCGCGCGCGAACGCCGTCCCGCGCGCGAAGCAGCCGCGCGAAGCGCCCCCGGGTCCCTCCCCCAGGCAGTTTTCGGCAGTTTTTGGGGGAGGGACAGGCGCCCCCAGGCGCCAGGGAGAGGGCCCCCGCGGCGCCGCCGAAGCGAGTCTGAGGAGTCGGACTTCGGCTACACCGCCCCCGCCGCCGCCCGCCCCGCGGCGCGGCCCGAGAAGATGCACCCGCCCAGGAAGGTGCCCTCCAGCGCGCGGTAGCCGTGCATCCCCCCGCCGCCGAAGCCGGCCGCCTCGCCCGCGGCGTACAGGCCGGGGAGCGGCTGGCCGTCCGCCCGCAGCACGCGCGACGAGAGGTCCGTCTCCAGCCCGCCCAGCGTCTTGCGGGTGAGGATGTGGAGGCGCACGGCGATCAGCGGCCCAGCCTTCGGGTCGAGCAGGCGGTGCGGGCGGGCCACGCGGATCAGCTTGTCGCCCAGGTAGTTGCGCGCGCCGCGGATGGCGGTGATCTGCGCGTCCTTGCTGAACTCGTTGTCGAGCTCGCGGTCGCGCGCCACCACCTCGCGCTCCACCTGCGCCGCGTCCAGCAGCGGCTCGCCGGTCAGCTCGTTCATCCGCCGCACCAGGTCGGAAAGGGTCCGCTCCACCACGAAGTCGGCGCCTTTCTGCTTGAACGCCTCCACCGGCGCGGGGGCGCCCGGCAGCACCCGGCTCAGCACCATGCGGATGTCCTTGCCGGTCAGGTCGGGGTTCTGCTCGCTCCCGCTGAGCGCGAACTCCTTCTCGATGATGCGCTGGGTGAGGATGAACCAGGTGTGGTCGTATCCCGTCCCCATGATGTGCTCGAGCGTGCCCAGCGTGTCGAAGCCGGGAAAGAGCGGCGCCGGCAGCCGCTTTCCCGTGGCGTCGAGCCAGAGCGAGCTGGGGCCGGGAAGGATGCGGATGCCGTGGCGGCTCCAGATCGGGCTCCAGTTCTGGATTCCCTCCGTGTAGTGCCACATCCGGTCGGGGTTGATCACGTTGCCGCCCGCCGCCTGGGTGGCCGCCAGCATCAGCCCGTCCACGTGGTCGGGCACGCCACTGAGCATGTGCTTCGGCGGCTGGCCCATGCGCGGCGGCCAGTTGCGGCGCACCATGTCGTGGTTGCCGCCGATCCCCCCGCTGGTGACGACCACCGCCGGCGCCCGCAGGCGGAAGTCGCCGACGACGCTGCGCGAGCTGGCCACGCCGCGCTCCACCGTGCTGGGCTCCAGCACCTCGCCGGCGACTCCATCCACCGCGCCGCCCGTCACCGTCAGCTCCGTGGCGCGGTGGCGGAAGCGCAGCGACACCAGCCCCCGCTCCACACCCTCGCGCACGCGGCGGATGAACGGGGCCAGCACGGCGGGCCCGGTGCCCCAGGTCACGTGGAAGCGCGGCACCGAGTTGCCGTGCGCGTTGGCGGTGTAGCCGCCGCGCTCGGCCCACCCCACCACCGGGAACCAGCGCACCCCCCGCGCGTGCAGCCAGCTCCGCTTCTCGCCCGCGGCGAAGTCGACGTACGCCTCGGCCCAGCGGCGCGGCCACGCGTCTTCGGGGCGGTCGAAGCCGGCGCTCCCCAGCCAGTCCTGCAGCGCCAGCTCGCGGCTGTCGCGGATCTTCATCCGCCGCTGCTCGGGGCTGTCCACCAGGAAGAGACCGCCGAACGACCAGAACGCCTGCCCCCCCAGCGACGTCTCGGGCTCCTGGTCCAGCACGATCACCTTCTTCCCCGCGTCCACCAGCTCGGCGGCGGCCACCAGCCCGGCCAGCCCCGCGCCCACGATGATCACGTCCGCGTCGTTGCCGTTCATCCGATCGAGGGGGGGATGCGGGTTGGAGAGGGGAGATCACTGGAATCGGCGGATGCCGCAGTGTGCGCGTTCGGTGGGCGGCGCGCAACGGTCCCTGGACAGCCGGGCTTCTCCCGCGGATGGCGCGAAGGGTGGGGGGAGAGAAGGGCGGAGAGAAGGGACAGGGGGGATGGAATGCGGAACGCGGCGTCCGATTCGGTGCCGGTGGGGGTGCCGGTGCGCGCAACGGCGTGATTTTGCGGGCTCGTGACACTTGACCATCCATCGCCCAGCCTTTACGCTGTGTCCCGCCCGCGCGCCGGGTGGACCAACGAGCGCATTCACGCGCCCACGCGGGCGCTGCCGAACTTACGGATCATCAGGAGACACGAATGGCGGCCACACGGGAAGACGAGCGCTTCGACATGCTCGTCTCGCAGGTGCACGACTGGGTGGAATCGGCGGTGGCGCTGGACGAGGGGCACTTTCCCAGCGAGCTGCTGAGCGACCTGCGCGACCTGATCGAAGAGCTGAAGGAATTCCTGGAAGACGAAGGCAAGGGCCGCCGCGACGAGGTGCTGGAGCTGTTCGTGAGCCCGGAGATGGCCGAGATCATGACGCGCTTCCCCCGCGTGCGGCGCCTGCTGGAGAGCGCCTGGGGCTCGCAGCTCACCGACATGATCGAGGAAGAGAGCGGCTTCGACCCCGACGGCGACGACGACGACGACGAGTGATCGGCCGCCGGTAGTGCACCTTGCTCAGGGTAAGGCGAAGCGGGGCCCGTGCAGCGTGCACGGGCCCCGCTTCCATCCGTGGAACGAGCCTTCAGTGAAGAGTCTCACGCAGAGCAGCAGAGAAGCAGAGAAGAGAAGATTGGTTGTTCTCTGCTTTCTCTGCTGCT
>DASWMA010000141.1:0-5257 GCA_036399995.1 Longimicrobium sp.
TCCGCGCGCGTCCTGGGCTGCGTGCCGCCGATCACGGCGCCGAGCGCCGCGTCGGGCCGCACCTGCTGCGTCAGGCCGCCGCCGGCGGCGCGCGGGGTCTTCGCCGCGCCGTCTGCCGACTTGCGCGACGAGCTCCGCGCGCGCTTCGCCTTGCCGCGCTCGGCTTCGGCGGCCGCTTCGGCGTTGCGGCGCCTCCGCCGGACCACCGCGACCGCCGCGCCACCCACCGCGGCAGCCGCCGCCGCCGCGGCGGCGATCGGCATCGCCAGGCTGGACTTGTCCTCGGCCGCGCCGCCCTTCGCTGCCGCGCCCCCGGAGGTCTTCCCCTTCCCCGACTTCGTCGTCCGGGTCGACGACACGGACCCGGCCTTCTTCCCGTTCCCCGCGGAATCGCCCTGCGCCTTCTTGTTGTCGTTGCCGGCCATGGCTTCTCCTGTTGCGAACGGTGTTCGAGCGTCCCCGCGCGTCCACCGTGCATGCTTTGTTCCGCCTGACTCCGGCAACCCTCCACGACGGCGCTTTCAGCAGGCAGCGGGTCGCGCTTCCCGCCTTCCCGAACGGCCGCCACGACGTCGCCCGCCGCCGTCCAGATCCACACGGCGCGCGCGGGTCCCGGCCTACCCCGCCCTACCAGTCCACCGGCTTGTAATCCTTCAGGAACTTGCCCCACACGTGCCGGCCGGTGTTGATGCCGTCGATGATCGGGTCCACGATCCGCGCGGCGCCGTCCACGATGTCGAGCGGCGGGTGGAAGCCGTGCTCCTCGCGCTTGCGGGCGGCGATCTCGGCCGGGTCCTCGTCGGTCACCCACCCGGTGTCCACGCTGTTCATGTGGATCCCGTCGGCGTGGTAGTCGGGCGCCGAGGTGCGCGTCATCATGTTCAGCGCGGCCTTGGCCATGTTGGTGTGCGGGTGGCGCGTGGTCTTGAAGCGGCGATAGAACTGCCCCTCCACCGCCGACACGTTCACGATGTGCTTGTCGCGCCCGGGGGTGCGCAGCATCAGCGGCTTGAGGCGCGCGTTGAGGATGAAGGGCGCCACGGCGTTCACCAGCTGCACCTCGAGCAGCTCCACCGACGGCACCTCGTCCAGCTTCAGCCGCCACGAGTTGCGCCCGCGCAGGTCCACCTGCTGCAGGTCCTGGTCGAGCCTGCCCACGGGGAAGAGCGCGGTCTGCGCCACCTGCTCCTCGTCCAGCAGCCGCACCTGCGACAGCTCGGCCGCGTGCGTGAGCCCCGCCAGCGCCGGCGTGCGCCGGTCCAGCGACACCCCGGTTCCGGCGGCGTCGCCGCCCTCGGGAAGGATGTGGTAGCCGCGCAGCCCCTCGTAGCCGCCCAGCAGCCGGCGCACGGGCTCGGGAAGGTGGTGCAGCGGCGCGGTCTCGCCCTCCATCATGTGCGCGTAGAACTCGGGCGGGCGGCGCACCGTCTGGCAGGCGTTGTTGATGATGAAGTCGAGCCGGTCGCGCGTTTCCAGCAGCTCGCGGCAGAACGCCTCCACGCTGGGCGTGTGGCGCAGGTCGAGCCCGAAGATCTCCAGGCGGTGCCCCCACTCGGCGAAGTCGGGCTCCTGCGCGTAGCGCGCGGCCGAGTCGCGCGGGAAGCGCGTGGTCACAATCAGGTGCGCCCCGGCGCGCAGCAGCTTGATCCCGGCCTGGTAGCCGATCTTCACCCGCCCGCCGGTGAGCAGCGCCACCCGGCCGCGCAGGTCGGCGGTCTCGCCGCGCTTGCGGTAGTTCAGCTCGGCGCACCCGGGGCAGAGCTGGTCGTAGAAGTGGTGCAGCTCGGTGTAGTCGCGCTTGCACACGTAGCAGTTCTGCGGCCCCAGCGCCTCGTGGGCCTCCTCGTCGTCGCCGACGAGGTCCTGCGGCTCGAAATCGGCCGGCGCGAACAGGTGCGGCGTGGTGAACACCGGCTCGTCGCGCAGCTTGCGGATGCCGGTGGCGGCCAGCACGCGGTCGCCACGCTGCGCCCGGGCCGCCTTCCGCTCGCGCTTGGTCTCCTTCAGCAGCCGGCGGCGGTCCAGCGCGTCGGGGCGCGACACGCGGCCGGCGGCCTGCAGCAGGCGCAGCCGCTCGTCGGCGCCCAGCCGGCCCAGCAGCGCGCGGTCGGCGGCGATCTGCTCCAGCAGCTCGGCGGCGGCGCGCGCGCGCTCCACCAGCGCGGCGGCTTCGGTTTCGGGAGATGGGGGGCCGTTCACGGGATGGCTCTGCATGTTGCCCGGGTCGATTCGTTCCCCGCTCGTCTGCCGCGGGGATTTCAGCAAGAAGAAGCCGGCCTCCGCGCACCACGAAGGTCGGCCGATGATTTCGCGATCCATCTTCGCCGCCGGGGCGAACGAGGCCGAAGCCTTCAATTAGCACGGCGGCGGGAGCTTCCCGGTACACCGCAGTGCCAAGGACGTGCGCGGCGGCCTTGTACCGGATCCTGAATCCCGTGAATGAACCAGCATCGCGAACGGCGGTCACACGGAGGAACGGAGAAGACCGGAGGAAACGGAGGACGTCGTCGCGGTTCCTCCGGTCCCTCCGTTGTACTCCGTTACTCCGTGTGACCCACCAGCATGGCCGGACCCGGAGTCATCGTACGGGGGCGCGGGCAGAACCCGGATGGGACCGCATGTAAAACGGGCGCCGGGAGAGAATCCCGGCGCCCGCTCGTATTCCTGATCGACGTGCCCGCCGCGGCTCTACTTCACCGCGTTGATCATGTCGAACATGGGCAGGTACATGGCCACCACGATGCCGCCGATCACCACGCCCATCACCACGATCATGATGGGCTCGAGGATCGAGGTCAGCGCGCTCACGGCGGCGTCCACCTCGTCGTCGTAGAAGTCGGCGATCTTGCTGAGCATCTCGTCGAGGCCGCCGGTCTGCTCGCCCACGTTGATCATCTGCACCACCATCGGCGGGAACACGCCGCTCTCCTTCAGCGGCTCGCTGATGGTGGCGCCGCCGGCGATGCTGGCGCGGCTCTTCATCACCGCGTCGTGCACCACGCGGTTGCCGGCCGTGCGCGCGGTGATCTGCAGCCCCTCCAGGATCGACACGCCCGAGCTGACCAGCGTGCCCAGCGTGCGGGTGAAGCGGCTCACCGCGCTCTTGCGCAGCAGGTTGCCCAGCACCGGCATCCGCAGCATCATCCGGTCGATCAGCAGCTTCCCCGAGTCGGTCTTGTAGTACTGCCGCACCGCCAGCACCAGCGCGATCACCGCCAGCACCAGCATCCACATGTAGCTCTGCAGGAAGTTGCTCACCCCCATCACCACGCGGGTGGGCAGGGGGAGCGACAGCCCGGCGCCGGTGAACATCTGCGCGAACACCGGCACCACCTTCCACAGCAGGATGGTGGTGCACCCCACCACCACGATCAGCATCACCGCCGGGTACACCATGGCGCCCTTGATCTTGCGGGCCAGGGCGTCGTTCTTCTCCAGGAACACCGCCAGGCGCATGAGGATCACGTCGAGGATGCCGCCCGCCTCGCCGGCCGCCACCATGTTCACGTACAGGTCGGTGAACACCTTGGGGTGCCTGCGCAGCGAGTCGGCCAGCGTCTGCCCCGCCTGGATGTCGAGCAGCACCTGGGCGATGACTTTCGAGAAGTACTTGTTCTCGGTCTGCTCGGCCAGGATGGTCAGGCTCTGCACCAGCGGCAGGCCCGAGTTGATCATGGTGGAGAACTGGCGGGTGAAGATCACGACCTCGCGGGTCTTGATCCCCGTGCCGATCTGGATGTTGAAATCCCGGGCCTTGGTGTTCACCGTGATCGGGCGCAGCCGCTGCCGCACCAGGTAGCCCACCACCTCTTCACGGGTGGGAAGCTCGATCTCGCCGTTCAGGATCTCGCCGTTGAGCGCGCGTGCGCTGTACGCGAACGTGGGCATGCGTTACCCCAAGGGGACAGGGGACAGGGCACAGGGGAGAGCCGGCGGAGCCCACCGCCGCCTTCCCATTCCGTCACGGGCCGGCCGGAGCCGGCCCCCCACCTTCCTACCTTCGACCGCCGTACTTCCGCACCATCGTACTCCGTACCCCCGTACTCCGGCGCGGCCGGCCTCAGGCAGGCACCGGCTCGCCCACCATCTGCAGGAACTCGTTGGCGTCGCCCGAGCGCTTGAGCGCCTCTTCCAGCGTCACCTCGCGCTGCAGGTACAGCTCCTTCAGCGAGTCGTTCAGCGTCTGCATCCCGTGCTTCTTGCCGGCCTGCATGATCGAGTAGATCTGGTGCACCTTGTCGTCGCGGATGCAGGCGCGGATGGCGGGGGTGCACACCATCACCTCGGCCGCCATGGCCCGGCCGCGGCCGCGCGCCTTGGGGAGCAGCTGCTGCGTGACCACGCCCTCCAGCACGAACGCCAGCTGCGCGCGGATCTGCGGCTGCTGGTGCGCGGGGAACACGTCGATCACGCGGTTGATGGTCTCGGCGGCGCTGTTGGTGTGCAGCGTGGCCAGGCACAGGTGGCCCGTCTCGGCGATGGTGAGGGCGGCCGACACCGTCTCCAGGTCGCGCATCTCGCCCACCAGGATCACGTCGGGGTCCTGCCGCAGGGCGTACTTGAGCGCCCGCGCGAAGCTCTGGGTGTCGCTCCCCACCTCGCGCTGGTTCACCATGCACCCCTGGTGGCGGTGGATGAACTCGATCGGGTCTTCGATGGTGAGGATGTGGCCGCGCCGCTCCTTGTTGATCTTGTCGATGATCGCGGCCAGCGTGGTGCTCTTCCCCGACCCCGTGGGGCCCGTCACCAGGATCAGCCCGCGCGGCTTCTCGGCGAACTTCTGGATCACCGCGGGGAGGCGCAGGTCCTCGAACGTCTGGATCTTGAACGGGATCTGGCGGATGGCCAGCGCCACGCACCCGCGCTGCCGGTACACGTTGCCGCGGAAGCGCGCCAGGTTCTGGATCCCGAACGAGAAGTCGAGCTCGTCCTCGGTCTCGAACCGCTTCTTCTGGTTCTCGGTGAGGATCGAGTAGGTGAGCTGCAGCGTGTCCTTGGGCGTGAGGATGTAGTCCGTCACGCTGTCGGTCACGTGGCCGTCCACGCGCACCTTGGGCCGCTCGCCGGCGGTGATGTGCAGGTCGCTGGCGCCGCGCTCGATCATCTCCTCGAGCAGCGAGCGCAGGTTGAGCGTGCGGGTGACCTCTCGGGCCTCGGCTGCGATCGTCATGTCCTTCTGACTGCTGGTGGGGTGTGGGTGCGTCCCTGGCCGTGAACACGCGGCGCCCAGCGCGTCCGGACGTGCAGGGTGCAACGG
>DASWMA010000142.1:0-2957 GCA_036399995.1 Longimicrobium sp.
GCAGGGGACTTCGCTTCCGCCGTGACCCCAAGGCGTATCTTGAAAACCTTGAGGAGCAGCTCGGCAAGCTAGTTTTGCCGTCCTAGTAAAAAAGAATCTTTATGATATGCCCCCACCGGTGAACGGGCGGGGGCCCTGACAGACGACGGTTACTCTGCGCGCCTCACCGCAGCCCCGGGATCGCCACCGCGTTGGCGGGAAGGATCAGCGGGCGGCCGCCGCGGTGGGTGTAGAGCGCCGCCTCGAGGATCACCGCCGCGGTGTTCACGTTCTCGCCGCCGCTCATGCGGCCGCTCTCCTCGAACACGCCGGCGCCCCACCCGCGCGAGGTGCGCGCGCCCTCCACCCGCTGCACCGCCAGCCAGGTGTAACTGCTGGGGAGCAGCGCGTGCCAGCCGTAGGCGCCCTTGGTGCTCACCGTGCGCGGCGTGGGCCCCGGGGGGGCGCCGTCGGGCGGGTTCACGGGGAACTCCTTCCCGTCGCCCAGCACCGAGTAGTACAGGAAGTACGGCGGGCCGGTCAGCGCGTCTTCGTTCACGATGGTCACCGCACCCGTCTGCCGGTAGCGCGCCTCCTGCGCCGCCAGCACCCGCCAGGCCAGGTCGCGCACCTCGGGGGTCCACCCCACCTCCAGGCCATACATCACGAACGGCTCGCTGGTGAGCAGGTCGTTCCCCCGCGTGTCGGCGAACACGGGCACGCCGAGCACGTTCACCGGCTTGGCGTTCGCCCGCACGTCGAGCGCCTTGTCGGCCGGGTGCCCCCACGCCGCGTACCCCAGCGCCGCGTACTGCTCGTAGCCGATGCGCCCCTCCTGGTACCGCCGCTGGCGCCCGTTCACGGGACTCAGGTCCTCGCCGCGCAGGTAGCCGCCCTGCACGGTACGGCCCCAGTCCACGCGCTGCGCGATGGCCTGCGCCTGCGCCGCGTACTGCGGCTGGTTGACGGCGATGATCTTGAGCGCCAGCAGGAAGCGCCCCACGTCGATCGCCGACCAGCCGTAGCCGTTCTCGGTGGCCCGCTCCTGCCCCGGCCGCCCGGCGATGCGGCCCGTCTCGGTGTGGTAGTTCTTGTTGAAGGCGGCGTTGTCGAACAGCCGCGCCTCGGTGAGCGTCTGCAGCGCGCGGCGCATCCGCTGGTCATACTCGGCGTCGGGGAGGAGCCCCAGCTGGTTGGCCGAGAACATCGCCAGCAGGCTGCTGCCGATGTCCCACACGGTGGCGTACTTGTAGTTGGTGACCGAGTTCACCAGCCCCGTCTGGGGGTTGTACTGCCCGTTCACGTACGTCCACGCGGTGCGCGCGGCGTTCATGAACACGTCGCGGTCGCTCACCTCGCCCCAGCGGCCGGGGGCGCGGGCGGGCGCCGCGGCGGGGCGGGTGCCCTGCTGCGCGGCCGCCGGCGGCGGCGCCGCCGCGTCGCGGCCGCGCGTGTCCTGGCACATCGCCGGCGCCGCCATGGCCACCGCGCAGGTGAGCAGCGGTACGATACGCATGATCATGCTGGCTATCGCGTGGATGGCGCGGCCCGCGGCGCGAGCCGCCGATCGCTTCAAGTTGTTCCGGGAAAGCCGTTTTCGGGCAGACGTGGCAGCCGGACGGCGGAGCGGTGCTGCGCAAGGCGCAGGCCACGCGCGGTCCGCGGCCGTGCAAGCGCATGGCTCACCGGAGCCGCGGAGAAGCAGACGGCCCCGCCGTTCTCCGCTGCTCTGCCGCTCAGCGTGTGCCCCGTCGTTTCCGGTCGAACCCGACGGCTGACGCAGGAGGAGGAGTCACCGCAAGCCATTCTGTTGCATCGAGATACATCGCCGGGTGCCCTTCATCCGTTCCTTGCAATCTCCCCCATCCGCCGCAAATCGCAGGAGGGTCGAGGGGGCCACGGGGATCGCGTGAGTGATCTAAATACGTCTCTGACAATGGCTTACGGATTTTCGAAGATACGGAATGCATCCTGCCATACCCTCACGCATGCGCGGGCCGGGTCCGGTGGTTTCACGGCGCCGGCCCGCGCGGTCGTTCCCGCCCTGAGGCATCCCCTGCCCTGGGCACCCCGACAACGGCAAACCCGCGCGAAAGCCGGGGGCGCAAAGCCACGGGGCTACCGCGAGCCCTCCCCGCCGGGGAGCGCCCGCCACGCCGGCCGGGCCGCCGAAGAAGGTGCTGAAGTCCATGCAGCTCAACCGCCGCAACCTGGCAGGCGCGCTCGCCTGCGCGCTGCTCGCCGCCCTGTCCGCCTGCTCCGACAGCGCCACGGGGCCCACCGACACGTCCGTGGACGCCAAGAAGACCCCGCAGACGCCGGCGGTGCCCAGCACCGAAGCCCGGCCCTTCTTCCAGGGCGCGTACCTGGGCACCGCCAACAGCACCCCCGAGCGCATCGCCATCGCCATCCGCGAGTTCGGCCAGATGACCGGGCGCCAGCCGTCGCTGGTGAAGACCTTCCACTCGCTCAACTGCGACTTCGCCGCGGGCGGGTGGTGCGGCCAGGTGCTGCGCCAGGCCGCCACCACCGGCGCCACCAACTACGTGGCGCTCGACCTGAAGTGGACCGGCGCCCCCGCCGCGGGGCTGCTCGACGCGATCAACGCCGGCCAGGCCGACGCGCGCATCACCGCCGTGGCGCAGGGGATCCGCTCCGTCGGCTCGGTGGTGCTGCTCGAGCCGGGGTGGGAGATGAACGGCAACTGGAACTACGCCTGGCAGGGCGTGCTGAACGGCGGCGACACCCGCGCGCCGGCCAGGTACGCGGCGGCGTGGCGGCGCATCGTGGACATCTTCCGCCGCGAGGGCGCCACCAACGTGCGCTGGGTCTTCAACCCCAACGTCGGCAACCCGCTCACCAACCAGGCCACCGGCGAGTCGCACTGGAACTGGTACGGCAACTACTACCCGGGCGGCGACTACGTGGACTACGTGGGCGCGCACGGCTTCAACGCGCCGAAGCTGTGGGGCGGCGAC
>DASWMA010000143.1:0-15825 GCA_036399995.1 Longimicrobium sp.
GCAGGCGCCCGCCCCGGCCGCCAGGAGCAGCGCCGCGAGCCGCGGCGCCGCCCCGCGAACCGTCATCCGGCTCCCCGTCACCGGCTGGGCAGGCGGGTGACGCGGCCGCGCGAGTCCGCGGTGTACTGCGGGCCCTTGTACAGGTCGTCGCCCAGGTCCACGGTGGCGGCGCCGGTGGCGCCCACCCGCGTGGCGCGCAGCGCCATCGCCAGGTTGAACGCATCGGCCGCGGTCAGGTTCACCGCGTAGCCGATGTCGGTCAGCGAGCGCACGGTCAGCTCGCTCAGCGGGTTGCTGCCGTTGTTGATGTAGCCGGTCATCAGCTCGTTCTTCAGCACCGACTCGCGCCAGTGCGAGTTGACCGTGCCGCCGCCGCCCGCGTTCTCCACCGGCACCTTCTGGCCGCCGGTGTAGGTGGCGCCGCCGACGTTGTTGAAGCCGGCCAGGCCGCCCGCGCCGCTGTACCACGCATCGGTGGGCGCGCCCGAGCCGGGCGACGGATCCTGCAGGAGGTTGAAGGCCTTCCACAGGGTGCCCACCCCCAGCACGTGACCCATCTCGTGCAGGATCACCGCGGTGAACAGCTCGCTCGTCTCCAGGTTGGCCACGTCGGCCGCGTCGAACTCCATCACCCCCACCGCCGGGAGCCCCGCGGAGCGGCGCACGCACCAGCCGGCCTGCCCCAGCACCTGCCCCGGCCCGTCGATGTCGGGCACCGAGGCGAAGATCACCAGGTCGTCGATGTTCAGGTTCAGCGACGGCGTGCCGTCGTTGCAGGCACCCGCGGTGAGGTTGATCGGCAGCTCGGGCAGGTCGCCGGTGATCACCTGCCGCCAGCGGGCGGCCGCGTTCTCGAAGGTGGCCCGCTGGGCCGCCGTCATGGTGCTGGTGAAGCAGAGCGTGATGGCGTACCCGCCGCCGCCGCCGCCCTGGCAGCCGATGGCGCGGAACTCCACCGGGTTGCCGGAGAAGCCGCCGGCGGCCACGGTGGCCCGCACGGTGTTGGGGCCGGCCGTGCCCAGCGTCCAGCTTCCCAGCGCGGCCACGCCGTCGGCGCCCGAGGTCACCGTGGTGCCGGTGATGGTGCCGCCGCCGCTGGTGACGGTGAAGGTCACCTGCACGCCGGGCATCGGCGCGCCGGTGACGGTCTGCAGCAGCACCGCGGGCGCGGGGTTGAGCGTGGTGCCCACCATCGCCGCCACGTCGTGGCCGCGGATCGGCACGATGTAGCCGATGTTGTTGGCGACCGCGGTGGCGGTGAACACCGCCGGGGCCAGCGCGCTGCCGGTGAGCTGCGCCGTCACCGACTGCGCGCCCGTCGCGGCGCCCAGCGTCCACGACACCGCCGCGGTGCCGTCGGCCTCGCTCACCGCGGTGGCCGACGAGAGCGTGCCGCCGCCGGTGGCGATGCTGAAGGTCACCGTCTGGCCGGGCACGCCGGCGCCCAGGCGGTCCTGCACGCGCACGCGCACCGGGGTGGCCAGCGTGCCGCTGATGGTGCCGGTCTGCGCGTCGCCCTGCAGCTTCTGGAGTTGGGTGGCCACCTGCGCCACCAGCACGCCCAGCGCCCCCGAGGCCGCGCCGCCGGTGGCGCTGACCGAGGCGTTGCCGTTGGCGGCCGCGGTCACCAGGGCGCTGTCGCCGCCCAGGGGCAGCACCGTGACCGCCGCATTGCCGCCGCCCCAGGTCACCGGCACGCCGGGCATGGGCTGGCCGCCCTGGTCGCGCACCGTGGCGTGCACCACCTGGTTGGCCCCGATCGCGTCGAACGTGACCGAGCCGGGGGCAAAGGTCACGCTGGTGGCGACCTTGGACGGGGTGGATCCGTCGGAACCCGAGCACGCCCAGCCGAACAGCGCGACCGAGGTGCAGAGCAGAAGCTTACGCATGGCGGGAACAGGCCTCCGGGGGGGCAGACGCCCCGACTGGTGATGGGGTACGGGGCGCGCGCAAACGGTGCGGGAGCCCGGCAGACGGAAGTGCGTTGACCGTGCTTCTCGCCGCCGGGCAGGGGGCCCCGGGCGGCGAGGGTTCGGGCGGTCAGTGGATGGACCGTTGAACGGGCCGCCCCGGCCGGGGCGGCGTCCGCGGCCTGGAAAGCACGCCGCGGGACCACGTAAACTATTCAATCATCCGTGTTTACGCAAGGTCCTGGCGCAGATTCGGCCTCGTGCCGCCCGTGCGGGCGAGCATGGCTCACACGGAAGAACGCGCGGGCGGGGTAGAAGGGGACGCCCGCACCGGTACCGTCATTCCATGCACAACGATACCGCATCCCCCGGAAGAAGCCAAGCTAAACGATCCGGCTCCCGCAGAGAAGCAGGGCAGCAGAGGTTTTTCCCCCGCCCTCGATCGTGGCACGCCGTCACAGCGCGTGTCACCCGGCTCGTGTTCCGGCGTACGCCGCGCGTGGGTGACGGGGCAGGTGTGATCGTCTCGCGCGGGAGCGGTCGTCGTCACGCCCGCAGGCGCGTTCGGCGGAGAGGCCGAAGGACTCGTGCGTGGACCGCGCGAAGCAGTAGATACACCGTGCTCGCCCCCGCGGCGATGGGCGGAGCCACGCCCCGGCCGACACGCGAGCTCCAGGAACGATCCCCCTGCGGCCCCCGAGTCCTCTCCGCGTGACCGGGCAACGGAAGCGATTCGCTGGCCCTCCGCTGATCCTCCCACCATCATACACGATGCCGGGAAAGATGGAGCCGGGCGGGATTCCCGGTTGGGCCCGTGAAACATGAGCAGCTCCGGATCGATCTCCCATTCCCGTTACTCCCCATTCCGCCGCTCCCATGACCGCGACTCGCCTTCTGTCCGTCACCGCCGTGCTCGCGCTCGCCACCGCCCCGGTGCTGGCGCTCGCCCCCTGGCGCGAGGAGCCGCGCTACACCATCGAGCGCCTGGGGAGCGTGAGCGTCCTGTCGCTGAACGACTCCGGGTGGATCCTGGGAACGGAGGGCGAGCGCGGCTCGAAGCGCGCGTTCGTGCTGGTGGAGGGCCGGCGGCGCTGGCTGGACGAGCTGGGGGTGAACGCCTCCGTGTTGAAGATCAGCCAGGACGGCACCGTCGCGGGAGCCGCGGCCGACTCGTCGCGCCGAAGATACGCCTGCCTGTGGCGCGACGGGCGGGTCACGCGGCTGGGCAGCCCGGCCGGCGTGCTCTCGGCCGGGGCGGGGGACGTCAACGCGCGCGGGGAGGCGGTGGGCGGGGCCAACGTCTACCAGCGCTACCCCATCGCGCTGCTCTGGCGTGGCGGCGCGGCGCACGTCCTGCCGCCGCTGGCCCCCGACAGCTTCGCCGACGCCCAGGCCATCAACGACGCGGGGTGGATCGCGGGGCAGGCCAAAACGGCCACCGGAGAATCGCACGCCGTCCTCTGGCGCGACGGCCGGCCGCTGGACCTGGGCACGCTGGGCGGCCCCCGCAGCTACTCCACCGACATCAACGAGCGCGGCCAGGTGGTGGGGATGGCCAACGCGGCCGACCATCACCCGCACGCGTTTCTATGGGAGGACGGGCGGATGACGGACCTCAACCCACCGGGAACGAGGAGCAGCGCCGCCGAGGCGATGAACGACTCGGGCCAGGTCGTGGGATGGGTATCGAACGGCGAAGGGACGTCACGCTCCGTGCTGTGGGACCGCGGGCGGCTGATGTACCTCGACCAGCTGGCGGACCTGGAGGCCGCCGGCTGGCTGCGCCTGCTAGGCGTGATGGACATCAACAACCGCGGCTGGATCATTGGCGCCGGCCGCCGCCGGGACGGCACGCTCGAAGCCTGGGTGATGAAGCCGGTGCGGTGAGCCGAGAGAGGGGTGCCGGTGCCTGATCCCCGACCGGAAGGCGACGCCGGGGCCGGCTGGTGTGCGTGAACGGCGGCAACCCGCACGAGGAGCCGATCACGGGTCCCCGGGAAGGCGACGCCGCTGGAGCATGTGCCCGGGCGGGGGAGCCGAGCGTGAACCACCTGGAGGGGAGACCGGCGCGCTTCTTCCGCGACTCGCCGCCGGCCGTCTTGCGATGAGCGTCGGGCCCGGGGGTGCCGGAGACGACCGCGGGTCGCGGAATTGGGAGAGCCGGCGGGGGCAGAGGGCGACGATCGGGCACCGGTCTCGGCGGCATGGGACGCCGTGGCGGCACGGATCGCGCTTTTCGCAGCATCCGGCCGGGAACGCACTCCTGGCCGGCAGCTCCGCGTTTCTGTGAAAACCTGAACTCCCGCGTGCATGCAAGGGGCGGTCTGGTTCGTCGTGGTCGGGCTCCTGTTCGTGGGGATGGCACTCGCCCGCACGGTGCTCCAGCGGCTCCCGCTCTCCACCGCCATGCTCTACCTGGCGGCCGGAGCGGCCCTGGGGCCGTACGGGGCGGGGCTCCTCGACGTGGACGTGTACGGGCAGGCCGAGGTATGGGAGCGGGTGACCGAGGTGGTGGTGCTCGTCTCCCTCTTCGCCGCCGGCCTCAAGCTGCGCGTCCCGCTCTCCGACGGGCGGTGGATGCTCCCGCTTCGGCTCGCCACGGTGTCGATGATGGTGACCGTGGGGCTCGTGGCGCTGGTGGGCGTGGGGGCGATGGGGCTTTCGTGGGGGAGCGCGGTGCTCCTGGGGGCCATCCTGGCGCCCACCGACCCGGTCCTCGCGTCGGACGTGCAGGTGACGCACCCCGCCGACCGCGACCGGCTCCGCTTCGGCCTCACGGGCGAGGCGGGGCTGAACGACGGGATGGCGTTCCCGTTCGTGATGCTGGGGCTGGGCCTTCTCGGCCTGCACGACCTGGGGGCGGGAGGGTGGCGCTGGGTGGCGGTGGACGTGGTGTGGGCGGTGGCGGCGGGGGTGGCAACGGGTGCGCTCCTGGGGACGCTGGTCGGACGGCTGGTCCTGTACCTTCGCAGCACGCACCAGGAGGCGGTGGGGCTGGACGATTTCCTGGCGCTGGGGCTGATCGCCCTGGCCTACGGCGTGGCGCTGCTGGTGAAGGGCTATGGCTTCCTGGCGGTGTTCGCGGCCGGCCTCGCGCTTCGCCGCATCGAGCGCCGCTCGACTGGGGGAGACAAGCCGCCGGAGGACGTGTTGGCGGCGGCGGCTTCGGCGCAGGCTGAGACGCTCGCGACCGACCCCGAAAAGGCGCCGGCCTACATGGCGCAGGCCACGCTCGGCTTCACCGAGCAGCTCGAGCGGATCGGCGAGCTGGCGGCGGTGCTGCTCCTGGGCGGGATGATCTCGTGGAGCTTTCTCCCGCCTGCCGCCCTCTGGTTCATCCCCCTCCTCTTACTGGTGATCCGCCCGGTGGCGGTCTACCTCGGCCTCCTCGGCTCCCGCACGACCTCCGCGCAGCGCCGCCTGATCGCGTGGTTCGGGATCCGGGGGATCGGGTCCGTCTATTACCTGACCTTCGCGATGCAGCACGGGCTCCCCGAAGCGCTCGGCCGCCCGCTGGCGGCGCTCGTGCTGGCCACCGTCGCGGTGTCGGTGGTGGTGCACGGGATCTCCGTCACGCCGCTGATGAACCGGTACGCGCGCTCGCGGCGCACGGGATAGGGCCCGGCGGCCCTCGGGTCATGTCGCTCCGGCTCCAGGACTGAAGAATCTCACGCAGAGCAGCAGAGAACGCAGAGGAGACTGGTTGTTCTCTGCTTCCTCTGCTGCTCTGCGTGAGGCATGTCCGTCCGGATCATGATCCCCCGAACGAGGCTCCGCAACGCGGTATGACGCCGTGTGACCGGTCGGCGCTCTCTGTCCGGCGATGGGATCGGGATGCGGCCGGATGCCGGCGTCACGCGGGCGGCGCGTCGGTCCCGGAGGGCTTTGATCCCGCGGACCGATCGGGGACGGCGAGGCCGTGCGCGCGCAGCGTGTCGGCCAGCGCGTGCAGGCGGGCGCGGGCGGCGGCCTTCCCTTCCTCGCCCTGCGCGGCCTGGCGGGCGAGCTCCGCCGCGTGGTCGCCCAGCGTGCGGAGGGAGCGGAGGAAGACCTCGGGATCGCCCACCCGCTCCGGCGCTTCGCCCACCAGCTCCGCGAAGAGACGGACGCCGGGGCCGGGCTCGGCGGGAGGCGCCGCTCCACCCGTCGGCTCCTCCGCGGAAGGCGCGCGATCGTCCGCGGGAGCGGCGGACCCGCGCGGCGGGGGCGGAGAGGCGGCGGGGGCGGGCGGGATGCCGAGCTTCGCGAGGGTGTCTTCCACCGAGCGCTTCACCCCGCCCACGAAGCCGTCGAGCTTCGCGTCGAGGAACGCCCGCGCCTCGTCCTTCGACACCTCGTACGGCGCGGCCGCGGCCTCGTCCACGGAGATCCGCCGCGACGCGCCGGAGCGGAGGACGAGCACGCCGGCCGCGAGCTCCACCCCGTCGGGGACGAGGTAGAATCGGCGGCGGGCCTCGTCGCGCCAGAGGGTGCGTCGCTGCGGAGCGGTGCTCATGGATCCTCCCACCGGCCCAGCTCGCGGCTCTCCTCGGGCTCGGGGAGACCCTCGATCTCCACTCCGTCGAAGTACTCCCACCCCGTTCCGCGGCACTCGGGGCACACCCTGCCATCCACGTCGCCGGTGCCGCGGCACTCGCGGCAGAGGTCGTACTGCGAGATCAGCCGGAGCCCGTCGGGGGTGCCGTGGGCGAAGAAGCGGCTGGCCAGCCTCGTGACCCCCGCCAGGTTCCACCCCGCGTGCGCCGCGAAGAGCTCCCCGTGCCGCGGATGGCGCCAGCGGTCGACCCGGAAGATCGGCCGGGGCTGACGCTGCGCGATCGATCGGTCGCTGCGTTCGAAGAACCCGTCGTCCATGGGGGGACGCATCAGCCGGCCGTGCAGCGGCGGGTCGAAGAACTCGCGGTTGAAGGCCCCCAGCACCTCCTGCACCTTCGCGTCGTCGCGCTCGCGGAAGAATACGACCTCGGCGTCGTACTCGCGCCGGGCGAAGCCCTGGAAGAATTCCACCGCCTGGTCGATCGTGGTCATGCTGCCTTCCTATTTTCTCGGCCATCCCAGGAACAGGTCGGGACCGATGGCGTTGTCGTACTGACCCACGTGGCTGCGTCCGGCCGCGGTGTTCTGGTAATAATCGGCCTGGTAGCGCACCGACAAGACCCGCTGGAAGCCCGGGCCCACCTTCGCGGCGAAGGCGGCCACCTTCGCGCTGACGGTCGCCGGCGTTTCGCTGGGGAACCGGGCGATGACGGCGGCCACGATGGTCGAGAGGAGGGCGTTCGGCTGCACGGTCGTCCACGTCACCGTCACCTCCATGTCGAACTCGTTGGCCTTGAGGGTGTCGATCAGCAGCTCGAGCGCCTTCTCCTCGCGCGACATGTTCACCTGGTTGAAGATCGGGCTGGTGGGGATCAGGTTGAACGCCGCCTTGTAGCCCGAGCCCAGGAACTGGTCGGCGATGGCGTGCGCCGCGTTGAGGTCGACGTCGGGGATCCCCACGCCCGACCAGTAGCCGCGGCCCGCCACCCCCGCCTGCGACTTGTGCTGGAGCCGGGTGCCCTTGACCTTCTGCAGCGCCTTGCTGCTGTCGAGATCCACGCGGAAGTGGGCGTTGGCGTGCGTGTCGTACTCCAGCGTGAACCCGCCGTCGGCCCTGGGGATCAGGCCGGTTTCCTTCTTCGGCTCGTACAGGTTGTGAACGGTGTCGCCGAAGGTGAGGCGCATGGTGAACTCGCGCAGCAGCGTGTCCTCGGCGTGGGCACGCACCCCCCAGTTCGCCACCGCGCCTTCCAGCGCCTGGCCCGACTCCACGAACGCGCCCTTGCTCCCCGACTCGCCGTGGATGGTGCTCTTGAAGCTGCTTACGTACTTCCCCGGGTTGGTCTTGGCGTTGCCCGTCACCGGTGTGCCGCTCCGGGCCTCGACCTGCTCCACGGCCAGCTGCACCGCGGGGATCGCCATCCGGGTCACGGCCATTTCGCCGAAGTCGTGGTCGCCCAGCGGCTTGCGGAGAACGCGGCCGCCGCGGTTGGACATCCCCTTGGCGCGCACCGCGGCCATCAGCGCGGCGAAGTTCGCGTAGTCGGGGACGGTGCCGGCGGCCTCCTGCTCGGCCAGGAGCGCGTCGACCCCCGCGTTGATGTCGTCGCGGGCGTCGGGGGCCACGCGGGCCAGGTCCTGCTCGAACCGCTTCTTGAGGTTCGAGTTGTCGGTCCTGTCACCGAACAGGGTGAAGAGCTCGGTGAGCACGGCGGCCAGGCTCCGCTCCTTGGCCACCACCGCCGCGTCGCCGGCCCCGCCCGCGGCGGGGGCCGGCGCGCCACCGGCCGGCGCCGCGTGCGCCCGCACGATCTGCTCGGCCGAGCGGTCGGTGTCGAGGTTCAGGCGCCGCGCCTCGGCGATCGCCGAGGCGGCACGTTCCTGCTGGCTCTTCCCGCCGCCCGTGGCCGGCCGTTCGGCCGAGAGGGTGTGCACGCGTGAATCCCACTCCTGCAGGCGCAGCTCGATGGGGCGCGGGTTGTCGCTGGCCACCATGGGCGTGGCGGCGTTGGCGTCCACCCGGATCCACACCCGGTGCCCTTCCCCGCCGGCGCTGAAGGGGATCGTCTCGCCCACCTCGTCGTCGGCCTCGTGGCCGGCGGGCGGGCGCTGCTCGGCCGGGCGGGCCAGCCCCAGCCGCACCAGCAGCGCGCGCGCCCGCTCGGCCAAAAAGCCGATCACCCGGTCGAGGATCCCCTCGATCCACCCCTGGAAGCCCTTGATCACGTCGGCGATCTTCTCGGGGAGGTCGCCCAGGCCGATGTAGTCGGCCAGGAAGTCGATCACCGGCGAGATCAGCCGCGCCAGCGCGCCCTCCACCGCCGTGGCCATCCCCGAGATGTTCCCCGCCACCAGCTGCGCCGCGCCGTTCACCACCGTCTCCACCAGCGAGAAGATCCGCGCGGCGTTCTGGAAGACCCAGGCGAGCACCCGGTAGATCGCCTCGATCGCCTGGACGATCGCCCCCGCCGGGTTCAGCATGGCCAGCAGCCGCACGCTCACCACCCGCACCAGCGCCTCGGTGAGGTAGCGGATCCCCGCCTCGATGATCTGCCCGACGATCTGCTGCGGGTCGAGCTGCTCCTTGAGCATCTCGAAGATCCCCTCGGGCCCCTTCTCCATCAGCGTGGAGACCAGCTCGTACGCCTTCTCGAGCAGCGCCACGTTCCGCTCGCCCACGTGGCGCGCCAGGATCCGCCGCACGCGGTCCCAGGTGATCCCCATCAGCTGCAGCGCGAAGGTGATGATGCTCTTGAGCGAGAAATCCGCCGGGAGCGTCACGCCCACCGCGCCCAGCCCCGAGAAGAGCCACTCGAAGAAGCCGTTGGCCAGGTGGCTGCCCAGGTTGCCGAAGAACTGGGTGAACCCCTGCCCCAGCCCGGCCAGCAGGTTGTTGGCGAAGCCCATCGGGTCGTCGGCGATGTCGCCGATCACCTGCCCGATGCGCCCCACCAGCGCCCAGAAGGCGCCGGGGTCGATCCCCGCCAGCGACAGCAGCCCGTCGATGATGAACTTGACGGGGTCGTCGAGGAAGCGCTCGAGCGCGTTGGCGATCCGCCCCAGCAGCCCGCCCGCGGCCTCGCGCAGCGTGTGGATGCGCTCGCGCGCCTCCTGCACCGCCGTCCCCGCGCGCTCCACCAGGTCGCGGTTGAAGCCGTCGCGCGTCTCGTGCGCCTGGTTCTCGAGCCCGTCGAGCTGCTCGGCCATGGCGGCCTGCTCGCCGGCGGCCCACTCCTGCAGCTCGGCGGGGAGGCTGGCGAAGAGCTCGGCGATCTGCGTGCGCGCGTCGTCGATGATGGCCTCGCAGCTGGCCACCACCGTGTTCACGTCGCTGCTGATCTCGCGGATCAGGTCGCACACGCCGTCGCCGAACGCCTTCTCGGCGCGGTCGTACTCGGTGACCACCCAGTCGGGCATCCCGGTGACCGCGTCCCACACCGAGAGCACGGCGCCGCCCGCCCCGCTGTGGCGCTCGTCGATCCAGCGCTTCACGCGGGCCAGGTCCTGGTCGAAGCGGGTGGAGAGGAGGGTCTTCCCCGCCTCCCACTTGGCCATGGCCGTGCGCGGGAGCGGCTCGAGCAGCGCGCGCACCTGGGTCTGCGCGTCGGTGAAGATGCGGCGGGCCTCGGTGCCGGCCTGCTCGCGCATCTGCTCTTCGCTCCCCACCATCTGCTGCTGCTGCGCGCCCGTGCCCGTGGCCGTGCGCTCGCGCGCCGCGGCGATGCGGGCGAAGGCGGCCGCCTGCAGCGCCGCCATGTCGTCGCTGGCACGGCCCAGCGCGGCCTGCTGCTCGGCCAGCACCTCCTGCGGGTCGCGCTGGGCCATCTCGCCAAGCTCGCCCTGTGCCTGGCGCGCCTCGGCGATCGGGCCGTCCTGCACCAGCCGGGCGGGCTCGGTCTCCATCCCCGCCTCTTCCATCCGCTGGGCGCTGGCGCTCACGTCGGCGTCGAGCGACACCTGCTCGGCGGGCACCGCGTCGGGGGCGGCGGCCGACGCCTCGGCCGGGGCCGGGGCGGCGGGCGGGGGGACGCCGTCCAGCGGCTCGGGGGTCTGCTGCGGGGTGCCGGTGGGGGCGCTGCCCATCTCGTCGTACGAGCCCTGCACGCGCTCGCCCTCGCCCTGCACCGAGCTGTTGAGCTGGCTCCCCGCGGCCTCGGCGGCCTCCTGCGGCCTCGCCTCCACCAGGCGGTCTTCGTCGGGCGGGCGCTTCTCGCGGATCGCCCGGTAGATGCGCTCGCAGAGCTCCTCGATCTCGGGGCTGGGCGGGGCGCGCTCGGCCAGCGTGGCCACCACGCCTTCCTCGGCCCGCGCCTGGGTCTCGGCCGCGGGCTCGGTCACGGCCCCGCGGGCGTCGCCCACCTGCTCCTCGGCCGGGGGCATGTCGGCCTGCGCCTCGGCCGTCTCGGCCGCGTTCTGGCGCACCTCGCCGAGGCGCGCCCGCTCTTCGGCCGAAAGGCCCGACGGCGGCTCGGGCATCAGCACCTCCACCGGCGCGGCCGCGGCGCCGGCGGGCGGGGTGGTGGCGGGCGCGGGGGCGGCCGGGCCGGTGGAGCCGGCGGCGGGGCCCTGCCCCTTCTTCCCCTTCGGCGCGCTCTTCGCCGGAGCGCCCGGGGCGGCGCCCCCGGCCGGCCCGGCGGGAGGCGCCGCGGCGGGCACGCGGCGCACCACGGGGCCGCCGCCCTGGATCACGTGCGCGACCTCGTGGGCCATCAGCTGCACGTCTTCGGCGCTCTCGCCCGGCCCCAGCCAGACGCCGTCGCCCAGCGCGAAGGCGCGCGCGCCCAGCGCCTGGGCGGCATCCTGCGCGGGCTTGTCGGCGTGCACGCGCACCTTGCCCAGGTCGGCCCCGAAGCGCGGCTCCAGGAGGCCGCGCACGCGCGGGCTGAGCGGCACGCCCGGCCCCTGCCCCGCCGGCGCCGGCGGGGCGGCGGCCGGGGTCGCCGTCGGGGCGGCCGGCGTCGCCGGGGCGGGAGCGAGTGTGGGGGCTGGTGTCGGAGCGGGCGCCGGAGCCGGCGTCGGCACGGGCACGGGGGCCGGTGTCGCGGCGGGAGACGGGGTGGCAGCCCCGTCCGCGGGCGCGCGGCGGAGGACGGCGGGGGACGACGGGCCGGGGGATGGGGATGCGGCCGCGGGCGCGCGGACCACCGCGTCGGCGGCGGCCTCGGCCTCGCGCTCGGCGGGGTCGTCGGTGCGGCCCACGACGATGCCGGGGGCGAGGACGGAGGCGGCGGTCTGCGCCAGCGCGCCGTCGCCACCGCCGGCGGACGCGGAAGCGTCGGGGCTGCGGCGCAGGAACAGCGGCACACCGGCATGCGCCCCGGCCGGCGAGACGGAGGGCGTGGCGCCGTCCGTCTGGGTCGCGGGGCCCGCCGGGCTCCGTTTGCGTTCCGTCGTCTTCGCCGCGACTGCGTCCATCGGGTGCGAAAGTGCGAGAGTGCGAGAGTGCGAGAGTGCGAGAGTGCGAGAGTGCGAAAGTGCGAGAGCCGCCCGGCTCCGCGTGCTAGCGGACCTCTTCCTTTTCCACCGGGACCACCACCACGGGGGCGGTCGGCGGGGCGGCGGCCACCTCTTCGGGGGCGGCGACCACCACGGGCGCCGCGCCGGGCCTGGCCTCGGGCTTCAGGAAGGCGGGGGTGCCGGGAGGCGTCTTCGTCTCCTCCTTGGCGGCCGCCTTCAGCGTGTCCTTCTTCTTCAGGTCTTCCGGGCTCAGGGCGCTGGCCATGGGTTTCCCCCCGGTTGTGGTGAGCCGGCGGCGCGCAGCCCGGCCGGCACGGTCTTCCCCAGCTTGCGGTATTCGCCGGCCAGCGCCGCCTCCACGTCGCTCCAGGCGATCGGGCGGCCGGCGCCGCGGGCCCGCACCGCCGCGTCGAGCACCACGTTGCGGATGTTGCCGCCGCCCACGTCGGCCATGGCGGCCAGGCGGTTCACGTCGGGCGCGGCCAGCGCGTGCCCCGCGCCCAGGTGCGACTCCCACAGCGCGCGGCGCTCCTCGGGGCCCGGCATGGGGAAGTCGACGATCATGTCGAGCCGCCGCGCGAACGCCGGGTCGAAGCGCACGCGCGAGTTGCTGGTGAGCACGGTGATGCCGGTGTAGCCCTCGATGCGCTGCAGCAGGTAGTTGGTCTGCGCGTTGGCGAAGCGGTCGTTGGCCTCGCGCACGTCGGTGCGCTTGCCGAACAGCGAGTCGGCCTCGTCGAACAGCAGCACCACCTCGGCCTGCTCGGCGCGCGCCAGCAGCCGGGCCAGGTTCTTTTCCGTCTCGCCGATGTACTTGCTGGTGACCGACGCCAGGTCCACCCGGTACAGCGGCAGCCCCAGCCGCGTGGCCAGCCACGCCGCCGCCAGCGTCTTTCCCGTGCCGGATGGACCCACGAAGAGCGCGCGCACGCCGGGCGAGTAGCGCACGCCGGCGGTGGTGCCCAGCCCCTCGGCCAGGCCGTCGCGCATGCGGCAGCGCAGCAGCAGCATCTCCAGCTCGGCGTGCAGCGCCGGCCCGGCCACCAGCGCGCCGTCGGGCACGTCCACCAGGATCGGCTCGGCCAGCGCCTCCAGCCCGGTGCCGTCGCCCATCCGCGACGCGGCCACCACGTCGTCCATCCCCGGCCGCTGGCGCCCCTCCACCGCGCCGCGGTGCCGCGCCAGCCGCCCCAGGTGGGCGATGCGGCCGCTGCCGTGGCGGTGACGGTCGGCCAGCTCGCCGGCCAGCTCGCCCGAGCCCAGCGCGGCCACCCACAGCTGCCGCCGCTCGTCGCGCGGGGGCACCGGAAGCGGCCACGACAGCGGGGTGCCGCCGGCCGGCTCCACGCTCCCGTCGGGGCCGCACAGCGCCAGCACCGGCCCGTCCCACCCCGGGATCGGCGGGAGCGCGCGCCGCTCGCCGGGGGCCAGCTCGTGGCAGAAGACGGGGACCAGGCCACGCAGCACCAGCCACGGCCCCAGCCCCGCCGGCGCCTCGCCCTCGATGAAGGCGGCGCGGCGGCCGAGCGCAGACGCGACCTGGTCGGCCGCGGCTCGTCCCTCGGCCGGCGAGCCGGTGCGGATCACCAGCACCCGCCCCGCCTCGGCGCGGAGGCCGGCGGCGTGGCGGGCCGCGTCCCGCGCCAGCGAGGGCGGCAGGGGGATGGGGATGGAGCCGGCGCCCACGCTGACACCCGGGAGCGCGCCGTCGCCGCCGGCCAGCGCCTGGCACAGGTGCAGCGGCACGGCCACCGAGCGCTCGGGGAGCGGGGCGCCGGGGTCGCGCACCTCCAGCACCCCCGAGCGCACCGCCTGCCCCGCCGCCAGCGCGTCGATCGGCCGCACGCCGGCCGCCGAGACCTCGCCCAGGCAGGTGGCGAGAAGGGAGAGCGTGGGACGCGAGCCGCCTAGCGGACGCTGCAGCCAGGCGATGGCGCGCCCGGCCATGGCGTCGTCTTCGACCGCGGCGGCCAGCGCCACGGCCAGCGCCTCGATCGGCTCCAGCCCCAGCGAGCGGCCCAGCCCCACCAGCGGCAGGTCGGCCGCGTGCGGCGACAGCAGGTAGCGCGGGAGCGTGTCGATCCACCCCTGGCCGCGCGGCGCCACGGCGCGCAGGTGCTCGTCCAGGTACGCCGGCTCGGGCTCGCCGTGTTCGGGAGCGGCGCCGGCGCGGGCGGCCAGCGCGGCCAGGGCGTACGCCCGCAGCGACACCGGCGGCAGAGCCGGGTCGTCGGCGGGGGCCGCGGCGGGCGCGCGCAGGGGGATCACGGTGGCGTCAAGCACGCGGGCGTTCTCCGTACAGGTAGTGGATCTGCACCACGCGGCCGAGCCAGGGCACCCAGCCGGGGTCCACGTCCAGCGCGGCGCGGCGCACGCGCAGGTCGGCGTCGTGGTGGTCCAGCAGCAGGTCCACGTGCGTGCGGGTGAAGAGCACGCGCGCGGGGCGGCGGAGGAGCGTGGCCAGGCCGATCCGGGCGGCGCGGCGGGTCCAGCGGCGGGCGGCCACCGTCCACGACTCCAGGAGCCAGTGCGAAAGTGCGAAAGTGCGAGAGTGCGAAAGTGAACCGCGGCCGGGCGGTGGGACCGCGTCCGCGAGCCGGCCCTCCGCGTCCGCCGGCACGTCGCCGCCGTGCCACGCGGCCAGCGGCAGGCGGCCGGATGCGTCGAAGAGGACGCGCCCGCCGTCCGCCGTCTCGTGGACGATGCACGGACCCTCCGCGGCGATGCCGCGCATCCAGCTTTCCGGTGCGCACCACGCCTCGCCGCTGATGCGAGGGAAGACGCCGCCGGCGCCGAGGGCGGCGAGCATCGGGTCGCCGGCGGGGATGCCGGTGCGCAGCGCGAGGTGGCGCAGCAGGCGCGCGGGAAACGCCGCGTCCGCCGCCCACGGCGTGTCGCGCAGCATGGCCGCCATCCCCAGCCGGTTCAGCGCGGGGAGCAGGAAGACGAGCCCGCCCCCCGCCGTCGCCACCGGCACGTCGGGGAAGCGCGGGCGCGCCGACGCCGCTTCGGCTACCTCCGGCGATACGGCGGCGTCGTGGGCGGGATCGGAGTGGACGTGAGACGTACCGGCGTCGACGCCCGCACTCGCGGCAGGGATTGAAGCGACGTTGGCCGCGACCGGATCGCCTCGCCGGCCTTCGGCGGCCGTGGCTCGGCCCGCGGTCGCCGGGTGACCGGGGGCGATGGCTCGCGAGGCAGAGGCAGACGCAAGCGCGGATGCCGCATCGCCCTCGACGGCACCGCGTCCGGCCCGCGGTCGCCTGGATGCGCCCGCGCGGCCGACGTCGCGCTCTCCACCGGGCAGGGCGGCCGCAGCACCGGTTTCGGCGCGAAGATCCCTGCCGGCGGCTCCGGGGAGGTCGGCCGAGGCATCGGGGGCGGCGGAGCCAGAAGGGGCGGCAGAGCCAGCGGGGGCAGCGACGTCCGCGCGGGCGGCGGCACCGTGCCCCGCCGGGACGAGCGACCGCGCGCGATCCGACGTGGGACCCGGCGTCGCCGCGGCCGCGGCCGCATCATCATCCGGACGCCGGGCAGGTTCCGAGACGTGATCGCGCTCCGGCGGCGCCGACGCGGCGGGATCCGCGTCCCCGCCCTCGTCGCGAGCACGATCGGCGGTGTGGGGTGCCGATGCGGTCACGTCGGCATCACCCGCGGGATCGTGAGCACGATCCACCGCCCGCGGTCCATCTTCCTGGCGCCGGTCGGCCGCGCGGACGACGTCCGCATTGTGGGCCGCCGCCGGATCGGCATCGCCGGACTGACGACGAGCGCGGGCCGTGGCATCGGCCGGAGCCCGATCTCCCTCGTCCGCCGAACCGCGCGGCGGGATGGAGGAAGCGGCGAGCGGCTCGGACGCGGCATCCACCCGATCCGCCGGCCGGCGCGCGCCGCGAGACCCATCCACCGCGTCGTCGGCGGG
>DASWMA010000144.1:0-6286 GCA_036399995.1 Longimicrobium sp.
CCTCGCCCGCCCACCGCCACCGGCGCGTACGGCGGCGCGTCCACCGCCGCCTCCGCTTCGACCGGACGGCGGGAGGCGCGGGGGCGGCGGGGATCCACCCGCAGCCGGAAGCGGCGGTGCACCAGCGCCAGCACCGCGGCGCTGACGGCCAGCCAGAGCACGCGGTTGGCCAGCAGCCGCCCCGAAAGCGACAGGTGCCGCACCTCGCGCGCGTCCGCCGTCCACAGCCGCGTCTGCTCGGCCACGGCGGTCAGGCCGAAGGGGTCCAGCAGCGCCCCGCGCGCCAGCGCCTCCGCGGTCGTCGGCGCGGCGCTGGCCACCAGCGGCGAGCCGGCCAGGATGGCGCAGAGGAAGTACGCCGCGTAGAGGAACACGCCGCCCACGTAGCTGGCCAGCGTGCTGCGCGTGAGCGCCGCCACGGCAAAGACGAACGAGCCGATGACCACTAGGTTGGGGAGCCCGATCACCAGCAGCGCCCACAGGTACGCGCCGATGTCCGTCCGCCCCAGCCGCTCGGCCTCGACCACCACGATGGACGGCCCCAGCGCCAGCCCGATCGCCGCCATGCAGAACACCGCGCCCGACACCAGCAGCGCGCCGCCGAAGCGCGCCAGCAGGTAGCGCGTCTTCCCCATCCGCGTGGCGAAGACGATCTCGCCCATGCGGTGCTCGGTGTCGCGCACCACGGCGCCGGTGCAGAAGATGGTGAGCAGGAAGATGGCGGGGATGGACAGGAGCCCCATCGCCTGCACGATCACGTACGGCGAGTTGACGTTCAGGCTCCGGGGCCCGTAGCCGCTGGCCACCAGCCCGATCCCCATCAGCAGGAACCCCGGCGCCGCGGCGGCGAAGGTCACCTGCCGCGCCTGGTAGCGCCACTCGAAGCCGAGCATGCCGCCGATCATGCCGCCCCCCGCGGCGCGGGCGCGTCGGTCGACAGCGCGGCGAAGTACACGTCCTCCAGGTCGGGCTCCACGGATTCGAACCCGGGCTCCGGCATCCCGTCCGACAGCACGTGCAGCAGCGTCTCGCCCGCGAAGAGCTGGGTGGAGAGCACCCGCATCCGCCCGCGGTAGCCGGCCACCTCGCCCTTCTGCACGATGCGGCTCCAGACGCGGCCCTCCAGCTCCGCGACGAGGGCGCGCGGCGCGCCCTCGCACAGCACGCGGCCCCCGGCCAGGATCGCCATCCGCGGGCAGAGCTGCCGCACGTCTTCCACGATGTGGGTGGAGAGGAGCACCACCACGTTCTCGCTCACCTCGCTGAGCAGGTTGTGGAAGCGGTTGCGCTCTTCGGGATCCAGCCCCGCGGTGGGCTCGTCCACGATGATCAGCCGCGGGTCGCCCAGCAGCGCCTGCGCGATCCCGAAGCGCTGCCGCATCCCGCCGCTGTAGCCGCTTACCGCCTTCCTGCGGTGCTCCCACAGGTTGGTCTGGTGCAGCAGCGCCTCCACCTGGGTGCGGCGCGCGCGGCGGCCGGCCACGCCCTTCAGCAGGGCCAGGTGGTCCAGCAGGTCGGCCGCCGACACGCCGGGGTACACGCCGAAGTCCTGCGGGAGGTAGCCCAGGTGCCGGCGGTGCGCCTCGGGGTCGGCCAGCACGTCGGCGCCGTGGAAGGTGATGGTGCCGGTGTCGGGCTCCTGCAGCGTGGCCAGCGTGCGCATCAGCGAGCTCTTGCCCGCGCCGTTGGGCCCCAGCAGGCCGAACAGCCCGCAGCCGATGGACAGGTTGACGCCGCGCAGCGCGTGCGTGCCGTTGGGATACGTCTTGGTGAGATCGGTGATGGTCAGCATCGCGAGAACCGGATGAGCCGGAGAGGGAGAGCTCCGGCGGAGGTGAGTCGAGCCCGGCGAACCGGGTGAGAGGCAGCGGACGGAGAGCAGGGTGCGCCCCCCGCCGGCCCGCCGCGGATGAGCCCCGCGAGAGGTGCGCGGCCGCGCACACGGGACAGTCGGCGGTACGCGGCGTCTGAAACGAATGTTTCACCGCGTCCGCGCGGGCCGCATGCCAGGGTCGCGCCGCGAGCCACCGGGCGCGACGAGATTTCCGCGAGAGGGAGATCGTTGCCGGTGACCGGCGGCGAGGGGCGGGCTGGGGAGGGCCGCGCCGCCGGGGCGAGGCATCGTGCAGCGGCGGCTGAAGCCGCAGCAACAACGACGAAAAGCCTCGCAAACTGCGCGAGGCTCCAACGACCGGTTGCTGCTTCGATCCTCCCGATATGAGTCGTCGTGCGGCCCGCGGTGGGGAGACTCAGGACGACGGCATCACGCGGGTTTGCACTGAGAATTCCTGGGTACGGACCAGGCGGATGCCGCAGGGCGGATCCGGGGATGTGATACCAAATCCGCAAGATCCGTTGCTGTACCAGCATCGCTGAAGGGTGACCATTGTTGCAGTAGGTGTTCAGTCGGATCTGGTGTGAGTGCGGGAGGATGGAAAAGCGGGCACCGGGGTGGAGTCCCGGTGCCCGCACAGACGGTTGTTGCCGCGTTCCGCTCTACTCCGGAATGGGCGGCGGGGGAGCCGGAGGCACAGTCGGCGGAGCCGGCGCCGGAGGACGCGGGTGACCGGGGTCGGGGACGGGGCACGTCCACGGGTCGTACTGGCACGGGCGGTCGGTGGTGGGCCGGGTGGACCGGCACCCGGTCGCCAGGACCAGTGCGGTGAGGCCGGCCACCAGCGCCGGCGCGCGGAAGCGGCGGCGGCTTCCACGTACACGTCCTCGGGGCAGGTTCATCTCATCATCCCTCCACCAGCGTGGTGTAGAACGAGGCCGTCCAGGGTGGGAGAGCGATCCGTCGTGCGCTCCCGGGTCCGATCCGGCCGGGTGAATCGATCCGCAGATACAACGACACCGAGTCCGCCTTCGTACCCTATCGGCTCCCGCGCGGCCGGGCGGATGAATCCGCGGCAACGACTACACGAAGTCCGCCTTCGCGGACTACCGGGGCCGGCGCGGCGGCAGCGGGGTGGCTCGGTGCGGGCATCCCTCGCGGTCTGACCACTTCCCGTGCCTCGTCACTGCGTACGCGCGCGGCGGCCGAAGTCACGACGGCAGGCGGATGCGGCGCCCGCGCGCGATCGGTGCCGCCGCCCGCCTACGGCCGGCGATCGGGGCGGCGGGTGGTGTCTCGGCCCGCGGGTTCCGCCGTTCCGCGCTCGCACGCCAGCGGGTCGACGCGGCAGGGCGGCACCGACTCGCGGGGTGGCCGCACGCGAAGGCTCGCCTGGTTGCAGCCGGCGGCCAGCACCGGTCCGCTGACGCCGGCCAGCACCGCGGCCACGCGGAAGAGGCGCCGGTGCGCGCGGCGAACGGCAGCGGACTGGTTCATCTCTTCGTCGTCCTCTTGTCTGGTTCTCGATTGGACCAGCCGGATGGGTTCGCACGGCCGCATGATCCCGCCTGTGTGGCTTGCACCTGTCCCCCGGGCGGATGAATCCGCGGCAACGACCACACGAAGTCCGCCTTCGCGGACTACCGGCGCCGGCGCGGCGGCGGCGGGGTGGCTCGGCACGGGCATCCCTCGGGCTCTGGCGCGCCATACCACCGTACCACCGTACCGCCGTACCACCGTACCTCCGTACCTCGTTACTGCGCGGCGGCGGAGCTCACGATCCCCAGGAACTCGGCGTAGGCGGTGCGGAACGCCGGGCGCACGGGCACGTCGTTGTGGCTCGCGCCGGCCACCACGTGCAGCCGCTTGAGCGCGGCGGGGGTGGCGGACTCGGCGAAGAGGCGCTCGGAGAGGGCGGGGGGCGTCACCGGGTCGTCGGCGCCCACCAGCACCATCAGCGGCAGGCGGATGCGGCGCACGCGCTCCAGGTTGCCCGAGCGGGCCAGCGACTCGCTCACGCGCACGCGGGTGCCCGGCGGAACCGAACGGCCGCGCATCGACGCCTCCACCCAGTCGTGCGCGGTGGTGGCCGAAGCCTCCAGCACCAGCCCGGCCACCGGCCGCTGCGTGGCCACGTGCCCCGCCACGAAGCTCCCCAGCGATTGGCCGTGCACGATCAGCGGCACGCCGGCCAGCTCCGGCATCGCACGGACCCGGTCGTACACCTGCAGCGCGTCGGCCTCGAGCTGCGCCACGGTGGCGAGGGTGCCGGTGCTGCGGCCGTAGCCGCGGTAATCCACCATCACCACGTTCACCCCCACCGGCAGCAGGTAGGTGGCCGCGTAGCGCCCCGTCTGGCTGATGCGGAAGTTGTTGCCGCCGAAGTAGAGCACGGTGGCCGCCGGCCGCGGATGCCGCAGCACCACGCCGAAGAGCTGCGCCCCGTCCGCCGCCGGCACGGTGAAGCCGCGCGCGCCGGCCGCGCGGATGGTGGAGTCGAGCGCCGCGGCTTCGGCGGGGGTGTCGGCGCGCGGCGCCAGGAGCGAGCGGTCGCTCAGCACCACGGTGGGCGTGCACGCGGCGCTCGCGAGCGCCAGCACGGTCAGAAGGGTGGTGATCCGCATGTGGCCTCCGCGAACGACGGCTCGTGGCCGTGCCCGCCGGTGATCCCGCGTGTCCGTCCAGCGCTGCGCCAGCCGGCTGTGCATCTGCATCGTCCGTGCTCCATCCAGAGGGGTGGCCGGGGAGGGCCGGCCGCTCGCCGGCGAGTGCCGGTGGATCACGCTAAGCCGTGGGTGGGCACCTTGATGCGCGCGGTTCCGCGAACGGCGGGGCGGGGCGGGTGAGCGGCGCCGCCGCGAGGACGTCGGGCGAGGGTGTCCTTTCGCGCGGACGATGGGACGGCGGAGGAGGGACAGCGTGACCGAGATCGGGCGTGGCCCCCGGGCCGCTCGTCCACGCCAGCCCGCCGCCCGGCCGGCCCGGTTCGCCGGTCGCCCACCGCCGTTCGCGTGGCGGGGGGGACGGGCGGCATCGTGAGGCGAGCGCTCCGGATGGAGCAGACCCCCCGCCTGCGAGGACGTGGCCCCGTGCCGACTCCAGTCTCCCCGCGCGACGCGCCCGCGCCCCGCGGCGTCTGCATGACCGCCCCGATCCGCACGCTGGTGGCCGACGCCGACACCACGGCGCGCGAGCGGCTGGCGGCGCTGCTCGGCGCGGACCACCGCTACACGGTGGTGGCCCAGGCCGCGAGCGGCGACGACGCCATCGTGGCCATCGGCAGCGAGCGGCCGGAGCTGGCGTTCCTGGCCGTCGACCTCCCCGCCGTGGACAGCTTCGGGGTGATGCACGCGGCAGGGTACGCCACGGCCCCGCTGGTGGTGTTCGTGTCGGCGGACGCGGGCCACGCGGTGCGGGCGTTCGACGAGTGCTCGCTCGACTTCCTGCTGAAGCCGGTGGACGAGCTCCGGCTGCTGCGCACGCTGGCGCGGGCCGGCGCGGCGACGGTCGCCCGGCGGGCGGCGGGCGACCCGCACCTGGCCCGCATCGCCACGCCCCCGGCGCATGCCGCCCCGCGCCCGCATCCCGACCTGCTGGCCGTGAAGGTGGGCGACCATTCGCGGTGCTGGTCGCAGTCACGGAATTCCGCGCCGCGGACGACGGGCGCCACCACGCGCGGGCGGCCGCGTGCGCCGCTCGTCACCCCGATCCCGCCGCTCGCCCACGGTTCGTCGCGCGCGGGCGCGAGGGGGCGCTACCGTTCACGCCGGAGCTCGCTGCAACTTCAAATGTTTACATCCAGGGGAGGAACATCGTGGGCAATCTGGCACATCCCGGCTTCCAAGAGCTCGACCGCGAGGCGCTGGCCGCCACCTCGGGCGGCGACTGGGCCTCCGTCATCGCCGCGATCAAGCTGGTGATCGGCACCAACCCGTCCGGCCCGGGCGATCCCGGCGATCCGGGTTACCCCGAGCCCACCACCCCCACCGGCCCGGGGACCACGCAGGTGGGCTGAGGCCGCTCCGTTTCCGCCACGCGGACGAGCCGGCCGGGGGCAGCACGTCGCCCCCGGCCGGCCTCGGCGTTCCTGGATCCCCCGCGTGGCCCGGCGCCCGGACGGGGGACCGGGTGCGCGCGCGGCGCGGGGGGTGGTGCCGCGCGGATGGAACGCGTAAGCTCCGGAGACACAGACGTCCCGCGGCCCTGGCTTCGCCTCCCGCTCGCAGCGATCCGTCGCATGCGGCGGCGCGGCCGCGGATTCACACCCGTTCCACGCCCATGCTCGCCGTTCTCGCCTCCACCGGTGGACCGCCGGAGTTCTTCACCCAGGCCGCGGCGGTGATCGTGGCCGGCGCGCTGGTCGCCTACGTGGGCGCCCGCGCCGGGCTGGTCACCATCGTGGGCTTCCTGATCGCCGGGGTGCTGATCGGGCCGCACGGGCTGCAGGTGGTG
>DASWMA010000145.1:0-2757 GCA_036399995.1 Longimicrobium sp.
GGACGCTCCGGCACCGGGTCTCCGCGCTCGAACGCCTCCACCAGCGCGTGCACCCCGCCGATCCCCCCCGCGGTGATGCGGATCCCGTCCGGCAGCCCCGTCTCGGGCCAGCCGCGCAGGAAGAGCTGCGCGAACGCCATCGCCGGCCCGGCCGCGCGCACGTCCGCCCCCGACGCGGCGCCGCGGGAGATGTCCGCCGATGCCTCCGCCAGGCGGAAGGTGTACGGCACCTCGTCGGCCACGATCTCGGCCGTCATCGCCACGCCGCCGCGGTAGCGCCGCCGCAGGGCGACGAGAAGCCACTCCAGGCTGCGGTGCTCGCCGGGGCCGGCGCTCTTCATCCACTGCCATCCCCAGCGGCCGAGCGCGTGCACCGCCGGCTCCAGCGCGCGGCCGATCTCCGTCAGCCGGTACGCCTGCCCGCCCTCGCCCGCGGTGCGCACGCGCTCGACCAGGCCGTGGTCTTCCATCTCCCTCAGCCGCTTCGCCAGTAGGTTGGTGGTGATCCCCGGCAGGCCGCGCTGCAGGTCGGTGTAGCGCAGCGGCCCCAGCAGCAGGTTGCGCACGACCAGCATCGTCCAGCGTTCACCCACCACGTCCAGCGCCTTCGCCAGACCGCAGAACTGCTCGTACGAGCGCTTGCTCATCTCAAGATGCTTGCGTTTCAGAGTACGGCCACTTTACTATTGGATAGTGGATCGACGTTCACTCTAACCCGTTCAGGGCATCATGGTCAAGGGTTCTCCTGAGCTTGCCTGGGGTTTCGCCGTGCTGGCGCTGGTGGTGGCCGCCGCGTTCCCCGTTCTGCTGTTCCGTGCCGCCCGCGCCGCGGGTGAGCCGGATGCGACGAAGCGCGGCCTGAGCGCCGCCGTGCTGACGGCGCTCTGGCTGGCGGCCACCTTCGCCGCCGGCGCGTCGGGCCGGCTGAGCTTTTCCACCGTGCCGCCCACGATGGTGCTGGCGCTGGTGGTGATGTGGGCGGTCGCGCTGCGGGTCGGCCTGGGGCCGGTGGGCGCTCGGCTGGCTGCGTCGACGCCGCTGGCGCTGCTGGTGGGGGTGCAGGCGTTCCGGCTGCCGCTGGAGCTGCTGATGCACCGCGCCTACACGGAGGGGCTGATGCCGGGGCAGATGAGCTACTCCGGGCGCAACTGGGACATCGTGACCGGCACGACGGCGCTGCTGCTGGGGGTGGCGCTGGCGGTGTGGCGCGGGCGGGTGCCGCTGCGGCTGGTCGCCGCGTGGAACGTGATGGGCGCGCTGCTGCTGGCGAACGTGCTGGTGGTGGCAATGCTCTCGGCGCCCACGCCGCTGCGCGTGTTCATGAACGAGCCGGCGAACGTGTGGATCGCCGCCGCGCCGTGGATCTGGCTTCCCTCGGTGTTCGTGGTCGCCGCCATCGCCGGGCACATCGTCGTCCACCGCCGGCTGCGGGCGGAGGCACGGGGCCGCGCCGGAGCGCCGGCGAACGCGCGGAATACGTCGAGCCGCACGCCGGCCGTCGTCGTGTAGATCCACAGTCGCAGGCCAGACGCTCACGGGGGCGGCTCCGCGCGCGCGGCGGCCGCCCCGGTGCGGGCCCGCGGCGCGCGCAGCGCCCCGTTTCTGTCGTGGCGACGACGACGGCCGGAGCCCCGGGGAACACGCGCCGACGGGAACCTTGCAGCGACGAGCCCTTTCCCGGCATCTTCCCCAGTCATCGAGACGCCACCGTTCCGGTCCCTTTCCGCCGATCCTCCCCGTGAGCACGAGCCCGACCGAACCCGCCGCGGAGCTGGACACCGCCCTGGCGCCGATCCGCGAGTCGCTGGACGCGGCAGACGGCCACGAGCGCGCCGTGCTGCTGCGGCGCGCCGGCGACCTGTGCGTGCAGATGGGCGAGCCGCGCAAGGCGCTGGGGTGGTACGGCAGGGCGGTCGACCAGTACATGGAGATGGGCGAGTCGGCGCAGGCCGCGGGCGTGTGCCGCCAGATCATCCACGTGCAGCCCGACGCGGTGCGGGCGCGCTGCACGCTCGCCTGGATCGCGCTGGGCGACCAGAAGCACGCCGAGGCGGGCCGGCTCCTCAGCGAGTACGTCAGCGCCGCCCTCCGCGCCGGGCAGATGGAGCTGGCCGTGCAGCAGCTGGGGTGGATGTTCGACGCCACGCGCTCGGAGTCGACACGGGCACGCATCGTGGTGGGGATGCTGAAGCTGGGCGCCACCGAGCGCGCCGAGGCGCTCGCCGCCCAGTTCGAGGGCCCGCTCCCCGCCTCGGGCGACCAGGCGCGCGAAGAGCTGTGGGCGCGCGTCCTTCAGGCCGCCGTCGGTGTCCCGATGGCCAGGCCGCCCGCACCGTAGGCGCGGCGCCGGCGCCTTCGCGCCGATCCGACGGCCCTGTCGTAACCGCCGTCCGCGGCGCGAGAGAAGGCGAGCCGCGCTCCCGCCGTCGTCGCGTAGACGCGCGCTGGTGGACAAACGCCCAGGGGCGGCCCCGCGCGGATGCCGCCCCTGCTCCGTCCCCATCCTACAGGTTTCCCCACGCGCCGGCCGCTCGCTTACGCGCCGTCCCCGGCCGGAGCGGGATCGAGCGGCGAGCACCCGGGTGCTTCCCGCGCGCGCGGAGCACCCGCGGCGGGCGGAAGGCGGCGCCGGAGGCCGGCCACGCGCCGGTCGTCGGGGGCCACCAGCCCGGCCATCCGCACGCACTCGCGGGCCCTGGCGCCGTCGCCCCGTTCCAGCGCGCCCCCGCCGGCCTCCAGGTACCACGCCAGGATCGT
>DASWMA010000146.1:0-24019 GCA_036399995.1 Longimicrobium sp.
GCAGTCCCACTCGCCCTGCAGCTCGCCGCGCGCGTCGATCTCGATGGTGCGCGACGGGTGCGCGGCCGCGATCTCGTCCACCACGTCGTGCACCGCCTTCCCCATGTTCATCGGGGCGCGCTCGATCGGGATCCCGCCGCCCAGCCGGCTGCGGGTGAAGTCGAGGAGCGCGCCCACCATGTTGACCATGCGGGTGGAGCTGCTGGCGATGCGCTGCGTGAGCGTGAGGTGCGGCTCCGCCAGCTCGCCCGTGTCGAGCATGAAGCGCGCGGAGGTGAGCACCGCGCCCAGCGGGGTGCGCAGGTCGTGCCCCAGGATGGCCAGGAACATCTCCTTCGACTCGTCGAGCTCCTGCGTGTACCGCGTGACCGATTCGGCCAGCGACTGGTCGACCGCCTCGTTGAAACGCGTCAGGTCTTCCAGGTCGCCGGGCGCCAGCTCTCCCCGCGACCGGGTCCACAGCCGGATCACGCTGGCGCGGAGCGCCCGGTATTCGGAAACCATCTGCTCGATGGTGAAGCCGCTTTCGGCCCGCCCCGCTCCGTGCTCTTCGGCCGCCGTGGGCGCGGAGCCGTTTTCGGCCGGCGCCTTCCCCTTCGATTTCTCGGCCTGCGCCCGGCCGTCCTGCGGCGTTTCCAGGTCGGTGGCGATCACCGTCAGCATCTCGCTGGCGTGGTCGCGCAACGCCACGATGTCCATGGCGCCCGCGGCGGGCGTGCAGGTACGCGCGAACGCCTCCCACTCGGCCAGGATCGCCTCCCCGTTCTCGCCGATGAACTCCGCCAGCCGTGCCTCCCAGGTCTCGGCGCGGGGCGTCTCGCCCGCCGCACCGTTCCCGCCGCCGGCGGGCGGCGCGGGGGCGGGCTCCTCCGCGGGGGTCGGGGCGAAGTTGTCTTCCACCAGCGCCAGCATCCGGTACCCCGCGGCGCTGATCTTCTTCAGGTCGGCGACGGGAACCTCTTCCCCCGCCTGCGCCCGCTCCACCAGCAGCTCGGCGTAGCCGATGATCTGCCCCAGCGGGGTGCGCAGGTCGTGGAGGAGCGCCGGCGCCAGCGCCTGCCGGGTCGCGCCGGCGGTGACGCCCGTGCTCACGAGGCGGGCTCCGCGGCGGCGGCCGCCGCGCCGGGGGCCCCGGCCAGCAGCGCCTCGATCTTCCCCAGCAGGCGCGGCAGGTCGATCGGCTTGGTGTCGTAGTCGTCGCACCCGGCCTCGAGCGCGCGGGCGCGGTCGCTCGACATGGCGTGCGCGGTGAGGGCGATCACCGGGATGTGCCGCGTTTCGGGCTGGGCCTTGAGGAGGCGCGTGGCCTCCCAGCCGTCGAGCACGGGAAGGCTCATGTCCATCAGCACCAGGGCGGGGGCCTCGGTGCGGGCCATCTCCACCCCGCTCCGGCCGTCCATGGCCAGCGCCACCTCGAAGCCTTTGCGCTCCAGCCGCCGCGAAAGCATGTCGCGGTTCATCTCGTTGTCTTCCACCAGCAGGATCTTGGTCATCAAAGGTCTCAGGAACGGCGTCAGGCGGTGCCCGCGCGCCGTTCCTCCTTTCTCACGGTCATGGTACGCGGGGCGCCGTAGTCGCCCAGCAGGTCGCGCACCTGGTGGAGCAGCGCCTCGGGCGAGTCGCCGGCCTTCTGCAGGATGGTCTCGACGTAGCCGTTCAGCCGCCGGCGCTCGGCGCCGCTCAGGTCCTGGGCGGTCACCACCACGATGGGGATCGAGCGCCACTCGGGGTGGCGGCGCACCCGGTCGGCGAACTCGAAGCCGTCCATCTCGGGCATCACCAGGTCCAGCAAAATCAGCACGGGGCGCTCGCTCTCCATGCACTCCAGCGCCTCGCGCCCGTTCCGGGCCTCGCTCACCTTCCACCCTTCCTTCTCCAGGATGATGCGGGTGCGCGCGCGGGCCGCGTCGTCGTCGTCCACCACCAGCACCGAGCAGGGCGGGTTGCCGCAGGTGTACTTCTTGAGCAGCCGCGACAGCCGCCCGCGGTTCACCGGCTTGGTGGCGTAGTCGGCCGCGCCCAGGGTGAAGCCGCGCGCCGGGTCGTCCACCATGGTCACCATGATCACGGGGATGTCGCAGAGCGCCGGATCGGCCTTGAGCGCGGCCAGCACGCTCCAGCCGTCCATCCCCGGCATCATCACGTCGAGGGTGATGGCGGCGGGCCCCACCTGCCGCGCCAGGCACAGCCCCTCCTCGCCGCCGGCGGCCGACACCACGTGGAACCCCTCGCCGCCCAGGAAGCGGTGCATCAGGTCGCGCTGCACCGGGTCGTCGTCGATCACCAGCACGTAGCTGGTGCCGGGCGCCGGCGCGTCGGCCCCGTCGGCGTCGCCGCAGTCGGGCGAGGCGGCGGCGGCCACGGCGCCCGCGGCGGCCCGGGCGGCGGCCTCGGGGTCGTCGCGGACCACGGCGGGGAGCTTGATGGTGAACACGCTCCCCTCGTCGGGCACGCTGTGCACCGTCACGTCGCCGCCCATCATCTGGCAGAAGCGGCGCGTGAGCGCCAGCCCCAGCCCGGTGCCGCCGAACTTGCGCGTGGTGGAGGCGTCGGCCTGGGTGAAGTCCTGGAAGAGCTTGACCATCTGCCCGGGGCTCAGGCCGATCCCGGTGTCGGTCACCCGGAACACGATCCAGTCCCGCCCGTCCATCGCCGTGCGTTCCGCGTCCACCGTGATGGTGCCGCCGCGGGTGAACTTGGCGGCGTTGGAGAGGAGGTTGAACAGCCCCTGCCGCACCTTGGTCTGGTCGGCGTGCATGGCGCCCAGGTCGGGCGCCAGCACCACCTTCAGCGTGTTGGCGTTGGTCTGCACCAGCGGCCCGATGGTGGACATGACCTCGTCGATCATGGCGGGCAGGTCGAAGCTTTCCAGGAACAGCTCCATCTTCCCGGCCTCGATCTTGGAGAGGTCGAGGATGTCGTTGATCAGCGCCAGGAGGTGCTTGCCGGCCGAGCCGATCTTCTCCAGGTCGCCGCCGAACTCGTCGAGCCCCCGCTCGGCCGCCTCCTCGTGCAGCATCTCGCTGTAGCCCAGGATGGCGTTCAGCGGGGTGCGCAGCTCGTGGCTCATGTTGGCCAGGAACAGGCTCTTGGTGCGGTTGGCGTTCTCGGCCGCCTCGCGGGCCTTCCCCACCTCTTCCTCGGCGCGCCGCCGCTCGGTCACGTCCTCGAGCGCCAGCACCAGCAGCTCGCCGTGGTGCCCCGCCTGCAGCCTGCGCGCGTTCAGCAGCATCACCCGCCGGCCGATGGCGGGGAAGTCGTGCTCGAGCTCGAAGTCGCTGAACACGGTGCTGGCGGGGATGATGTCTTCCAGCAGGGTGCGCAGCGCGGGGATGTCCCACTGCCCGTTCCCCAGCTGGTAGATCAGCTGGTTCTCGGTCTCCCCCGCCGACACCTCGAAGGTCTGGTAGAAGGCGCGGTTGGCGCTGCGCACCCGCAGGTCGGTGTCGAGGATCAGGAGCGGCTCGCGCACCGTGTCCACGATGTCCTGCGCGTAGGTTTCGATCGCCTTGACCTCGGCCTCGGCCAGGCGCCGCTCGGTCACGTCTTCCATCGCCAGCACCAGCAGCTCGGCGTGGCTCCCCGCGCGCAGCATCCGCGCGTTCAGCAGCATCACCCTCCGCCCGATGGCGGGGAAGGTGTGCTCGAGCTCGAAGTCGTTGAAGACCGAGCCGGTGCCCATCACCTCGTCGAGGAGGGTGCGCAGGTCGGGGATGTCCCACTGGCCGTTGCCCAGCTCGTAGATCAGGTGCTGCTCGGTCTCTTCGCAGGAGACGCGGAAGGTCTGGTAAAAGGCGCGGTTGGCGCTGCGCACGCGCAGGTCGGGGTCGAGGATCAGGAGCGGCTCGCGCACCGTGTCCACGATGTCCTGCGCGTAGGTCTCCACGCTCTTCAGCTCGGCCTCGGCCTCGCGCCGCTCGGTCACGTCTTCCATCGCCAGCACCAGCAGCTCGGCGTGGCGCCCCGCGCGCAGCTTGCGCCCGTTCAGCAGCATCACGCGCCGGCCGATGACGGGGAAGGTGTGCTCGAGCTCGAAGTCGTTGAAGACGGAGCTCGCCGGGATCACGTCTTCGAGGAGGGTGCGCAGGGCGGGGATGTCCCACTGCCCGTTCCCCAGCTCGTAGATCAGCCGGTTCTCGGTCTCTTCGGCCGACACGCGGAAGGTGTGGTAGAAGGCGCGGTTGGCGCTGCGCACGCGGAGCGTGGTGTCGAGCATCAGCAGCGGCTCGCGCACCGTCTCCACGATGTCCTGGGCGTAGGTCTCCACGTCCTGGGTGCGGGGCTTCCGTGTCAGCATCGAGCGGCTCCTTGGCTTTCCCCGGCACCCCGCGCGGCTCGTGGTTCGAGCCGCGGCAAGGATTACGGGGACGAGCTTATTGACCAAATGGTAAATTCAAGCTAATATATATTGTTCAAATGGTCAATAAAGGTCGTGCGTCGCGCGGACGCGTGATGACGCCGCAAATGTCCTGCGACCGGATCGGCGGACGGCCTTGAGGGGACGTCAGCCGGGCGGCGCGCAGGTGCCGGATGACGGCCGTTTGCAGCAGGAAACGGAGGACGTGACCCCCAGGGGGCCCCGGCCACGGTGGAACTCCAACGTCCGAAGGACCGCATGAGCATGACCACGCCGGCCGCCGGGACCGTGGACGAAGGACCGGCCGCCGAGCCCGCGCCGTCCGGCGGCCGCACGCGCCTGGCGTTCCTGGCGGAGACCAGCCGCAGCCTGGCCGACTCGCTCGACGTGGAGACCACCCTGGCCACCGCGGCGGGGCTGGCGCTGCCGCACTTCGGCACCTGGTGCATGGTGGACATCGTGGAGGCCGACGAGGCGATCCGCCGCGTGGCCGTGATCCACCCCGACGCCGCGAAGCAGCGCCTGGCCCGGGCCTTCTACGCCGGCCATCCGCCCGGCCGCGACGACCCGCTGGGCGCGCCGCGGGTGATCCGCACGCACGAGTCGGAGTTCGTGCTGGCCTACGACGACGTGCTGGAGGGGATCGTCGAGGAGGAGCACCGCAACCTGCTGGGCGAGCTGGGCGCGCGCTCGTTCCTGATGGTGCCGATGCAGACGCGGGGGAAGACGCTGGGCGCCATCACCTTCGTCTCCAACGACCGGCGCCGCTACGACGACGCCGACCTGCTGCTGGCGGAGGACCTGGGGCGCCGCTGCGCCATGGCCGTGGACAACGCCCGCCTCTACGCCGCCTCGCAGGAGGCGCTGCGGGCCGCCGAGGCGGCGCGGATCGCGGCCACGCTCACCGCGCGGCGGGCCGAGGAGCTGCTGGGCGAAGCCAACCTGGCGCGCCACGAGGCACTGGCAGCCGACAGCGCCAAGACGGCGTTCCTGGGCACCATCTCGCACGAGTTCCGCACCCCGCTGACCGCCGTGCAAGGCTTCGCCGACCTGCTGGCCGAGCAGCTCGACGGCCTGGGCGACGAGCAGAAGCTGCACGCGGTGACGCGGATCCGCGCGGCGAGCGACCACCTGCTCACGCTGATCGAGGAGATCATCACCTTCGCGCGGCAGCAGGCCGGCCGCTTCGAGCTGCGCCTGCGCGAGGTGGACCTGGCCGGGCTGGTGCGCGAGACCACGTCGCTGGTGGAGCCGCTGGCGGCCGCCGGGGGGCTGCGCTTCACCGTGAACGTGCCCGAGGGGCCGATCCCCTTCCTGACCGACGTGGGGAAGCTCCGGCAGGTGATCCTCAACCTGGGCGCCAACGCGGTGAAGTACACCGCCGAGGGCGAGGTGCGGATGGAGCTGGAGGCGGCGGACGACGCGGTGCTGCTGCGGGTGAGCGACACGGGGATCGGGATCGCGCCCGGCCATGTCGAGCAGGTCTTCGAGCCGTTCTGGCAGGTGGACCAGTCGTCGGCGCGGCTGGGGGGCACCGGGCTGGGGCTGGCGGTCGCGCGGCAGCTCGCCGTGCTCCTGGGTGGCGAGGTGTCGGTGCAAAGCGAGTTGGGCGCCGGGAGCGTGTTCACCCTGCGGCTGCCGCTGCTGCCCCTACCCGGGGCGCCGCCGCGCGCAGACGCGCAGACGGTGGAAGAATCGCAGGCCGAGCTGCGGGTGAAGGGGCGCCGGAAGGCCACCCGCCGCGGCGTGAAGCCGGTGTAGCGGACGGTACGCGAGCGCCGCGGAGTGCATCGGCGACCGGAGACCGAGGCCTCGGGCCCATCCCGGACCCCGGGCGTCCTCCGTGGAACCCGGTTCGGTGTGCCATTCTCCTCTCGCCGGCATCGGCCCGGACGCAGGCTTTCGAACCGCTTGAACGCAGAGCATCGGAGTGAAGGGAGTCAGGGGGAGAACCACGATGAAGTTCTCCCCCTGACTCCCTTCACTCCGATGCTCGCGGCGAAGCCGCCCACGCAGTTCGAGGAGATCCGGCGAACGGGGCCGGCTCCGGCGTCGAACGGAGAACGGCCCCGCCTCCCTCGCGGGGGCAGGGCCGTCTCTCGCTGCCGGCGCGGACGAGTCTACCGGCGCACGGCGCGCACGCTCCACGACACGGGGCGCGGCCCGCGGTACAGGGGCCGGTTCTCGGTGGGCGTCATCTCGTAGTACCCGATCGAGGGGTCGCCGCCGAGACGCTCGATGCCGCGCAGGATGCTTTCGGCTTCTTCGTCGCACCCGGTGTGCGCGCGGATCTCTTCGCGCAGCGTGTCGGGCGGCGTGGACGAGATGTGCGAAAGGCGGAGCGAGAACGAGCTTGCCATGAACTCTCCAGGATGATGACCCGTCAGGTGGCGCCCACGGGCGCGCGAATCGATGCCGCCTTCGATCCAGCGGCGGCGCTATGCCTCGTGACCCGGCGGTCGCACCGGCGGAGCGTCTGCCGCGGGGGTGCGGCGGGAGTACGGCTTGCGCGTGAACGCGCCGTGCCACCAGCGTGAGAGCGTGGCCGCCCAGCGCATGCGCGCGTAAGCCGGGACCGAATGGGGCTCGGAGGGCGGGTAGGCGTCGGTGCCCGGCCGCGGGAGCATCCCCGGGGGAGTGTCGGAGGGGTTCATCGGGCTCGCTTGCCGTGGGGGCGTGCGCCGGCCGGGAGCAGGCGGGCCGCTGGTACCATACACCGGGGTCTGGAAAGGGTCCGTCCGGCCGGCCGCAAGCGGCTCGCGACGTGCGGTGATGCCGACCGATCCCGGGCCCCGGGTTCCTGAATCACGCGTGTCGACGAAAGCACATCGTTTCTCGGACATTCGCCGGAGGAGGTGGGATGCAGCGTGCGCATCCTGACGGGCGCGTGGTGTTGATCGCCGAGCGCGATCGCACCGTGCGCGAGCTGCAGAGCCACTTCCTGGGCCGGGCCGGCTTTTCCGTGGAGTTCGCGGACGACGGCCAGGCCGCGCTCGAGCGCGCCCAGGCACTTCAGCCCGCGCTGGTCGTCACCGAGATCCTGATCCCGAGGCTCGACGGCCTGGCGCTGTGCCGGCGCTTGCGCGAAGACCCGCAGACCCGGCACATCCCGGTCATCGTGTTCAGCATCCTGGCCGCCGCCGTGCGCGCCGGCGAGGCGGGAGCAAACGCGTTCCTGCGCAAGCCTCTCGTCGAATCGATCTTCGTGTCTGCGGTCCAGGAGCTGATCGCGGCGCAGCCCACCGAGGCAGTGGAGACGCAATGGACCATGCAGTGATCCCGGACCGGCGCCGGGACCCCCGGGAGGCGCCCGCCGCCACCGAGCGGATGAGCGTGGGGAACGCCGAGGCCGACTACATCCTGGGCGGCGGCTTTCCCGAGCACTCCATCAACATCGTCATGGGCCACCCCGGCTCGGGAAAGACGATCTTCGCCGAGCAGCTCATCTTCCACAACGCAGCCGACGACCGGCCGATCCTGTACTTCACCACCCTTTCCGAGCCGCTGGCCAAGATCGTCCGCTACCTGCAGGGGTTCCGCTTCTTCGACGAGGAGAAGCTGGGGACGCAGGTGATCTACGAGGACGTGGGCCCGCAGCTGGCGGCCGAGGGGGCCACGGCGCTGATCCCGCTGCTGACCGAGGCGATCAAGACGATGTCGCCCAAGGTGATCGTGATCGACTCGTTCAAGGCCGTGCACGACCTGGCCCCCTCGGCCGCGGAGCGCCGCCGGATGGTGTACGAGATGACGGCGCTGCTCACCGCCTACGGCACCACGGCGTTCCTGCTGGGCGAATACACCGAAGACGACATCCTGCGCTACCCCGAGTTCGCCGTGGCCGACGGGATCGTGGAGCTGTCGCGGCGGCGGCTGGGGAACCGCGACGAGCGCTACTTCCGCGTCTACAAGCTGCGCGGCAGCCGCTACCTGGAAGGGGCGCACGCCTTCCGCATCACCGACGCGGGGCTGGTGATCTACCCGCGGCTGGTGAGCCCGCAGATGCCCGAGGGGTACGAGCCGGCGAGCGAGCGCATCTCCACCGGGGTCGCCGGGCTCGACGAGATGCTGCACGGCGGCCTGTGGCGCGGCACCACCACGCTGCTGGCGGGCCCCTCGGGGGCGGGGAAGACCACCATCGGGCTGCAGTTCGCGCTGGAGGGCGCGCGCTGCGGCGAGCCCAGCCTGTACATGAACTTCCAGGAGAACCCCACCCAGCTGATGCGCACCATCCGCGCGCTGGGGGTGGACCTCGAAGAGGCGCAGGCGGGCGGGCTCGACCTGGTGTACGCCTCGCCGGTGGAGCTGCAGATCGACAGCATCATCGTGGACATGTTCCGCCGCATCCAGCAGCGCGGCGTGCGGCGGCTGGTGATCGACGCGCTGGGCGACCTGGCCAGCGCCGCCACCGACCCGCAGCGGCTGCACGACTACCTGTACGCGCTGGTGCAGCACTTCGCGGTCAGCACCATCACCAGCATCCTGAACTTCGAGACGGTGGGGAACGCGATCGCCGGGAACGGGATGCAGAACGCGATGAGCTACCTCTCCGACAACGTCCTGCTGCTGACGGTGGAGGGCGAAGACCAGACCCGGCGCAAGCTGCGCGTGCTGAAGACGCGCGGGAGCGCGCACGACACGCGGGTGCGCGAGGTGCAGATCAGCGCGGCCGGGCTGTCCGTGCTCTGATGGCGAAGGGCGCCCCCTTCGGCGCGGCCGACCCCGGGTTCGCGCAGCTGCGCAGGCTCACCGAGATCAGCCGCGCGCTCACCTACACCACCTCGCTCGAGCAGGTCACCCGGCTCACCGTGGAGCGCGGCGCCGAGCTGCTGGGCGCCGGCGCGGCCGTGCTGATGCTGGCCGACGCCGAGGGGTGCCTGCACGTGCGCGCGGCGCACGGCATCGCCGAAGAGCGCGTCACCCGCTTCAGCGCCCCGCTCGGCGACGAGGTGGTGGGGCGGCTGCAGGGGCTGCTGGAGGTGCCCGACGACTGCTTCATCGCCGTGCCGCTGGTGGCCGGCGGCGCGGTCACCGGGCTGGTGGCGGTGGCCACGCGGCGGCCCTGCACCGCCGCCGACGAGTCGCTCCTTTCCGCGCTGGCCGACCACGCGGCGGTGGCGCTCGAGAACGCGCGCCTGGGCGGCGAGGTGCGCACCGAGATGGAAGACCGGCTGCGCGCCAGCGAGGGCGCCACCACCGCCAAGGACCGCGCCCTCTCCACCCTGGCCCACGACATCCGCTCACCGCTGAACGCCATCCAGGGCTACTGCGAGCTGCTGGAAGACGAGGTGTACGGCGCCGTGAACGACCGGCAGCGCGAAACGCTGGGCCGGGTGCGGATGGCGGGCCGGCACCTCCTTTCGCTGCTCGACAACGTGATGGACATGGCCCGGCTGAACGCCGGCGTGGTGCGGGTGAACGAAGAGCCGGTGCGGCTGAGCGACGTGGCGCGCGAAGCGGTGCACCTGCTGGTCCCCGCGGCCGACGCCAAGCTGCAGACGCTGCGGCTGGGCCGGGCCAGCCCCGTGGTGGTGCGGGCCGACCATGCCCGCGTGCGGCAGATCCTGGTGAACCTGGTGGGGAACGCGGTGAAGTTCACCCCGCCCGACGGGTCGATCTTCGTCACCACGGCCACGCGCATGGCCAACGGGGCGCGGTGGGGCGAGGTGCGGGTGCGCGACACGGGGCCCGGGATCGCCGCGGCCGAGCAGGCGGCGATCTTCGAGCCGTACTACCGCAGCGAGGGGACGGCCGACAGCCCCGGCGTGGGGCTGGGGCTGGCGATCTCGCACGCGCTGGTGCGGCAGATGGGCGGCGAGCTCAGCCTGGAGAGCGAGGTGGGGGCCGGCTCCACCTTCGTGGTTCGCCTGCCGGTGGTGAAGGGGGCGTAGAAAACGACAAGGGGTCACACGGAGGAACGGAGGAGAACGGAGGAAACGGAGAACTTCGCCGCATCTCTCCGATCCTTCGGTCTTCTCCGCGTCTGCCGTGTCAACGGCCGTATCCGTCCCACGACCTGCCCGTCGTAACGCCATGCTTTCTCCCGTTGCCGTGAACGGTCCGCGGCGCTACGGCGCGCGGAGGCGTTGCAGCAGACGCCGCGGCATTCCTCATACCGAATCCGCAAGAATCGTTGACGTGACCGGCCCCGCCGGGGTGTCACACAGAGGCACGGAGAACACGGAGAACTGCGGCGGTTTCTCTGTGTTCTCCGTGTCTCTATGTGAGACTTCAGCAGTATCTCTTGCAGCAACGAATCAAGCGGATTTCGTATCCGTTGTGCGCCCGCAGTCTTCGACGCATATTCGGCAGACCGGCGCCCGTCGGTTCGGCCGCCGCAGCTGAACTCCGGGGTTACACCGCCATCGCCTCAACCGACGTTCGATGCCGCGCTTCTCCGAGCGTATCGGAAAGGTTGCGCGAGGGACGGCCCGTCCAGGTCGAGCCGATGGATGAGCCGCTTCGCAACGCGCGCAGCGAAAGCGCTGGCGTCTCGCCGGAGGTTGCGGTGCGGCTGCGGCGTCTCGGGTTCGAGCGTGTCACTAACCTGATGTGCTGATGACGCAGCGCCGATTCAGCGACTCCGAGGTCGCGCAGATCTTCGAGCGTGCAACGTCGGGGCACGCACTCCAGGCGGCTCGTGCCGCCGAGGGCATGACCCTCGCCGAGGTACAGAGCATCGGCAGGGAAGTGGGGATTCCGGCCGAGCAGATCACGCGCGCGGCGTTGTCGTTGAGCCCTGGTGAAGCGAGGCCCACGGAGCGCGTCCTCGGGATGACCACGGGTGTCGGGCATACCGTGCATCTCGCCCGCAAGCTCACCGACGAGGAGTGGGAGCGTTTCATCGTGCTGGTGCGTGAGACGTTCGACGCCCGTGGGACGATGACGAGCCAAGGGTCGCTCAAGCAGTGGAGCAACGGGAATCTCCAGGTGCTGCTCGAGCCGACGGAGGCCGGCCATCGTGTGCGGTTCAAGACTGTGAAGGGCAATGCGCCTGTCACGCTTGGCGGTGGGCTCGTGGTCACCGGCGCGGGGCTGATCGGCGAGATCACGGCCGTGCTCACCGGAGTGGCGCATGATCTCGGCCTGGTTGCGTCGTTTGGAGTTCTCTGTGCAATCGGGATCGGCACGGTGGCGGCGACCGTTCTCAGGGTCCCGCGTTGGGCAAGCACGCGGAAAGCTCAGATGGAGGAGCTCGGTGCGCGGGTGAGTGCGATGGCGCTCGAGCCGCCCCCTGCTTCGGATTGAGGGCATGTTCGCCATCGCAGCGTCCGGTTGGTTGACGGTCGCGCGCACGATGACGGGAGAGTGGACACAGGGCCCGCCGGGATACTTCCCGGCGGGCCCTGATGTCGGTGGTGTGGGATAGGTCGTGGGGTCTGCCGCGAAAATGCGGCATTTCGGCGAGGACGATCCGGTAGGCCCTTCCGGAACATCAAGGACCTGCAAGGGGTTTCGGCACCCGCGCCGATTCCTTCCGTGACTCCGTCTCCATGTGGCCCCCGTGTCGTTCGGATCACCCGGGACGGTCCGCGTCAGGCGCGGTGGAACAGCGCCCGCAGCCGCGGCTCGCGCAGGTACAGCCCGGCCCACACCAGCACGCCGAACGCCGCCGCGAACAGGAAGAACGGGTCTTCCACGCGAACGTGCGCCGCCGTGGCGCCGCCCAGGTAGCCGGTGAGCAGGATGGCGCCGAGCACCGCCGTCCGCGGAACCACGTACAGCAGGGTGCAGATCACCAGCACCACCCCGATCGGCGTGGCGAGGTGCGCGGGGTAGCCGAACTGCACCGTGCCCTCCACGTACGGCGCGAAGCGGACCGTCCGCAGCACGCCGTCCATCAGCAGGAAGAGGGACGCGAAGCCGCTGATGATCCGCCCCGTCAGCAGCAGCCCCCGGCCGGTGGCCGGCGTGGCGGTGCGCACGGTGCCCGCCGGCGGGCTCGCGATCGGGTGGGTGGCCGTGATCTGCATGGTCGCTCCTCGTGGTGTCGGGGGTCCGGAGCCGGGCTCCCGGGCCGTTCTGGCCGGGTGCGCAACCGTCTCTCACCAGGGCGACGAACGGCGGCTCTCGAAATCGACACGAGCGGCGGAACGAATTCTTTTCATCCCCGGAAACACTCACGGCCGGGTCCATCGCTGGACCCGGCCGTGTGTGTTCGCGCCTGCCGACTGCGTCAGACGGGGTTCGTCTCGAGGCAGGTCTCGACGGAGGTCTCGAGGCACGTATCGAAGGTCTCGATGCCGCACTCGGTGATGCAGTTGGTCAGCACGCACGACAGGGCGAGCGTGTAGTCGCAGCAGGGACCGGTGATGTCGGTCTCCTGGAAGCACGGCTCCGGCCGCGTGGGCCTGGGCATGTTCGCCGCGACGGTGCCGCGAAGCTCGGCGCGCGTCTCGGCGGTCTCGAACGTCTCCACCTGCAGGTTGTCGATCTGCAGCTTCAGCTTGCTCATGGTCGGTTTCCCGGTGTGGCTGGGTGCCCGCCGCGTGCGGCGCGCGTGTGCCGCGTCAGACGGCGCAGGTGTCCGCCGTGACGACGTTGCACTCCAGGCAGTTGGTCTGGACGCACGACAGCGCGAACGTGTACTCGCAGCAGGCCCCGGTGATGTTGGTATCCTGGAGGCACGGCTCCGGGCGCGTGGGCTTGGGCATGTTCGCCGCCACGGTGCCGCGAAGGTCCGACGTCTCGGCGGTCTCGAACGTCTCCACCCGCAGGTTGTCGATCTGCAGCTTCAGCTTGTTCATGGTCGTTTCTCCGGTTAGTTGGCCGCCCCGCCGCGTTCGGCGTGCGGGTGCCGCGTCAGGCGCAGGGAGTCGCGGTTTCGCCCATGCACTCGATGCAGTTGGTCTGCCCACACGACGCAAACGTGTACTCGCAGCAGGCACCGGTGATGTTGGTGTCGGCGACGCACGGCTCGGGGCGCGTGGGCTTGCCCTGCGCGTCGACGGTGCCGCGAAGGTCGGACGTCTCGGCGGTTCCGAACGTCTCCACCTGCAGGTTGTCGATCTGCAGCTTCAGCTTGGGCATGGTCGGGTTCTCGGGTGGGCAGGATGCCGCGCCCACGCCCGCCTTCACGGGCGCGGGCGCGGCGCGGCAGCTCAGAGGCCGGTGCACTCCGCGCAGTTGGTCTGCGCGCACGAGATCACCAGCGAGATGTCGCAGCAGTAGCCGGTCGCGCGGGTTTCGAACTCGCAATCCGGCTCGCACTCGGAAAACTGCCTCGACTGGGTGCCGCTGGCGCCCAGCACGGTGCCGCGGCGCTCCCCGCCGGCGACGGCGGTGTCGAACGACTCCACCGTCAGCGTCTCGATCTGCAGCTTCACCTTGTTCATGGTCTGGGCTCTCGGGGGTGGATTGGAGGTTCGGCCTTTGCGTTCGCGGCGGGGACCGCTCAGCAGGTGACCACGTCGCAGGTCTGCTGCATGCACGACAGCATCAGGGTGTGGTCGCAGCAGGGCCCGGTCATCTCGGTGTCGTTGGGGCACGGCGCGAACTCGGTGGCCGGCAGGGGATCGGTGCCGCTCGCGGCGTTCACGGTGCCGCGCGCCTGGGCCGCGGTGTCGGTGTCGAACGAGGTCACTTCCAGCGCGTCCACGTCCAGCTTCAGCTTGGTGATCATCTTGGTGGCTCCGGGTGGGGGAAGCGTGCGGCAACCGGCCGCACGAGCGTCGAACGGAAAGGGCCGCCGCGTGGCGGGGCGAAACGGCGGCGTCCATCGGGACGGCGCCGGCTGTGCGACGAATGGGCTGCGCCCGGAAGCGGACGCGGATTGGGAACGGGGCGGAATCGTCGCCGAACGCGTCCGAAGGGGCGGCAAGCCGCACCGGACGGACGTTCCTGGCTCGTAACCCCGCGCCCGGGTGCGAGTTGCTGGTGGTGAGTCCTACAGGATAACGGGACGTTTGCGCCGCGGGAAGTGGCAACGCTGTACGAAATCGCTCCATGCACGGGGTGGACGCGACGTGGACCGTCGCTGCGGCCGCGCCTCCATCGTCCCGGATCCTTCCCGCCCGGCACGCCTCTGGCGACGGGGCAGCCTTGGCGGGTTTGCAAGGCTTCTCGTGGTGGTTGTCGCGGCTTCAGCCGCCGGTGCGCGAGTGGGCGCGCGAGCGACGCGGCGAGCGGCGACGGGGGACGGCAACGGGCGGGCGGAGGGGGATGCGATGGACGGGCGATACGAGTTCGAGGGAGCGGAGGTGCGGGTGCTGCTGGCGGAGTCGAAGGCGGCGGCGGAGCGCCTGATGACCGAGGCGCAGCGGTACCTGGCGGCGGGCGTGGACCTGGATTCGGAGGGGGTGCTGGACGACGACGTGGACCACCCGGGCACCGGCGCGCCGCCGGGGATGTGGCTGTGCAACGACCGCGGCGTCTACCTGCGCAGCAACGCCAAGAAGCGGAAGGCCGACTCGGTCGCCTGGGCCCGCGGCTTCCGCGGCGAGGTGCAGGTGGGCGACGAGGCCGTCTGCGAGTTCATCGACGGCGCCCCGCTGGAGCCGCTACAGGACGGCGACACGCTGGTGGTGACGCTGGCCGAGGAGAAGATCCGTCTCTCGCTGGTGCGGCCTTCGTAGCGCCCCGCCCGCCGGGCGGATCCCCATCGACGAGGCTCATGCGAATCCCGCTGATGGGTTGACGTTCCAGGAAGACCAGGAACGATGTCGTCCGGAGTCTCCCACCGTGCTGCGCGCGACCACGGGGGATGAAAGAAGCCAGCAACCCCGGCCGTTGAAGCCTCGCGCGGTTTGCGAGGCTTTTCGTCGTTGTTGCCGCGGCTCCAGCCGCCGGTGGATGATGCCTCACGTTCCATTCCGCCGCGCCGGATCGGACGCAGCGGCAAGCCTTTGCACGGATCCTGTCATACCGAACGCGATGATTGACTGTGCATTCTGCACCCATCTCCTCCAACGTCATCCTGAGGCCCAGACTGTGTCAGAACTCGCGTTCTCTCTGTTTGCTTTGTAGGTTATCGGCATTCGCAGGAAAGACGAATCCCGATAGGCATGGTGCAGGTGAGCGGCTACAAGACTGGGATGGACCGCGAGCAGGTGGTGCTCTTCCCGGAGCGATTGAACGACTACATCGCGGAAGAGAACGAGGTCCGGGTGATCGACGCGTTCGTCGAGGGGCTGGACCTGGCCGCGCTGGGAGTTTCGCGGGCAGTTCCGGCACGGATGGGAGCGCCGGGATACGATCCCCGCGACCTGCTGAAGCTGTACGTGTACGGATACCTGAACCGGGTGCGGTCGAGCCGGCGGCTGGAGCGTGAATGCCACCGCAACGTGGAGGTGATGTGGCTGATGCGTCGGCTGGTGCCGGATCACAAGACGATCGCGAACTTCCGGAAGGTGAACGTCACTGCGCTCAAGAAGGTGTTCCGGGAGTTCACGGTGGTGTGCCAGGATCTGGAGCTGGTCGGGCGTGAGCTGACCTTCGTCGACGGCACGAAGATCCACGCGGTGAACGGGAAGGACCGCAACTTCACGGTGGAGCGGCTGAAGAAGCTCCTGTCGCGGATCGAGGAGCGGATCAGCGAGTACCTGTCGGAGCTGGAGAAGCAGGACCAGAGCGAGGCGGATGCGGCATCGGACGAGTCGCTGAAGGAGAAGCTCGAGCGGCTGAAGGAGCGCAAGGCGAAGTACGAGGAGTACCAGAAGGAGCTGAAGGAGGACGGCGAGCGGCAGATCTCGCTTACCGACGCCGAGAGCCGGCGGATGAAGACGCGTGAAGGCTTCGGCATCTGCTACAATGCGCAGATCGCCGTCGAGCCAGATCACCACCTGATCGTGGAGCACGACGTCACCAACGAGGTGAACGACCGCGAACAGCTGGCCGAGATGGCGCTGGCGGCGAAGGAGGCGCTGGGTGTGGAGGTGCTGGAGGTGGTGGCGGACGCCGGATACCACAACGCCACGAAGGTGAAGGAGTGCGAAGGGGCGAAGATCACCGCGTACGTGCCGGCGGTGGAGAGCTCGAAGAACGCGAACCAGGGGCTGTACACGAAGCTGGAATTCCGGTACGACGCGGAGCGTGACGAGTACGTCTGCCCGAGCGGGCAGCGACTGCACTTCTTCACCCAGAGCCGTGACAAGGGTCAGGAGGTGCGGTACTACGCCAACACCCCGGCGTGCCGTGAATGCCCGCTGCGGCAGCAGTGCACGAAGAGCAAGAAGGAAGGCCGCCGAATCGCGCGGCGCGTGGACGAGCCCTGGGCTGAGGCGATGGAAGTGCGGGTGAAGGCACGGCCCGAACTGCAGCAGCAGAGGAAGTGCGTGGTCGAGCACCCCTTCGGGACCATGAAGCGGGGGATGGACTTCGGCTACTTCCTGCTGAAGGGCTTGAAGAAGGTGCGCGGCGAATTCAGCCTGATGGCACTCGCGTACAACCTGAGGCGAGTGATCGGCGTGCTGGGGGTGGAGTGTCTCCTGGAGGCACTCAGGACGCGGTACGAGGCCCGCCAGAGCGTGCTTGCGGCCGCGTGAGGGGGAGTGCGACCGCAAAAGCGCCCCTCTGCCGCCGCAGAAGAGCCTGATAAAGCGCCTGAGGTGGTGTGACGGTGCTCAACACACGATCGCGGGACACCACCGAAGCAACCGTGAGCCGTCCGCTCCACCCCGATACCGGACGAAGGTCGGCGGACTGCAGGATTTCTTACACAGTCTGGGCCGACCACCGTGCGTCGCGGCATGAGCCGGTGGTCGCAGGCCGAAGGATCTATCGCCGGCTTGCGCGAAATCCCCAGTCGTAGCGCTTCCGATGTTATCGGCCCTTGCAGCACGCCGCCGGTGCAGCGTGGTCGCGCTCAGGATGACGGGGGCGGTGTCGTGCGGATGCAGAATCAATCGCTGAATTCGGTGTCAGCGGTTCTCCAGGGCGATGCGCGACAGCATGTTCTGCACGCCCCTGCACTCGGTCAGCGCGTGCTCCAGCGCGTCGTACACTTCCTTCCAGCGCAGCACCTCGATGGCGTCGGGCGCGCCCGAGAACAGCGTGGTGGATGCCTGGTCGTAGATCGCCGTCCCTTCTTCGCCCAGCCGCTCCATCTCGGTGCGCTTCTCCACCAGCACCGATGGGTGCTTGAGCTCCGCCACCGATTCCTTCACCACCGCGGTGGCGCGCACCAGCAGCGCGGCCAGCGCCCGTGCCGCCTCGCCCGTGTGCGTCAGGTGAAGGTCCTGCACGCCGTGGGCGGTGTCGTGCAGCAGGCTCACCAGCCCGCCCAGCGCCGACGCCACGCCGTGCACGTCTTCACGGTCGAGCGGGGTGACCGTGGCGCCGTCGATCTCGCCCAGCAGCTCCTTGCGCACCTCGGCGGAGACGCGCTCCACCTCGGTGAGCTCGGCCATCAACTCGGTGAACGGGTGCGGCGCCGAGAGGATCTCGTGCAGGATGCGTGCGGCCTCCGACGCGGCGTGCGCGAGGTCGGCGAACACCTGGTAGAAGTGCCGCGGGCGGATGTGTGAAGGCACAGGGCACACGGGTGTGGAGGATGGGCGGGCGCGCGCAGGCGTCCGGCGAGTGCACCGGATGCCGGTAGCACTGCACCGTCTACGCCACCGTGTGTGACGAGGCCCGGCGCGTCCCCAACCCTCGCGGATGGCGGACGCCGGACAGTACCTTCCACCACGCCCCTTTCGTTGCTCCGGCTGAACCGGATCGAGCAGATCCCTCCGCTCGCGCGGCATCCCCATCGTCATCACGATGAATCGCTCCACCCCGTATCTCCACCCGGTGAAGACGACGGCGCGCCGCGGGCCGCGGTGAACGCCGCCGCCGAGGGTGACGCGCACGCGCCGGTGGACGTTTCCGCGGCCACCGCGCGCGAGGACGAGTGGCTGTGGGGGTGGGATCCCACGCCGGGGATCGTGTCGGTGTGGGCCGAGCCGGACGGCCGCGCCGCGGTGTGGCGCCGGATGCCGGAGTCGGGGGAGCTGGTGCGCGAGGACGAGCGGTTCCGCCCCTGGATCCTCCTCGACCGGCTCGACGACCTGCGCCACCTGGGCCCGCGGCTGGGGCGCGAGGGCGAGCCGGGAGCCGACGTCTGGTACCGCGAGCTGGACGGGGCCGGCGAGCTGCGCTTCGTCGCCTCCGCCGCCGACGGCCGGGCGCTGGCGGCGGCGGTGCTGCACGGCGCGTCGCTGCGGTTCGGGCGGCGCGTGGGGAACCTGCGCGAGCTGGGCGCCGCCGCGGTGCTCGCGCTCCCGCCCGAGGAGCAGTACCTGGTGGCCACCGGTCGGACGTACTTCCGCGGCCTCGCCTTCGACCAGCTCCGCCGGCTGCAGTTCGACCTGGAGACCACCGGGCTCGACGCCTCGCGCGACCGCATCTTCATGGTGGCGGTCCGCGATCCCGACGGCGCCACGCACGTGCTGGAGGCCGACGGGCGCGGCGACGCGGCTGAGGCCGACCTGATCCGCCGGCTGGTGGACGCGGTGCGGGAGGCCGACCCCGACGTGATCGAGAACCACAACCTGCACGGCTTCGACCTTCCCTTCGTGGCCCAGCGCGCCCGCCGGCTGGGGGTGCCGCTGGGGATGGGGCGGCTGGGGCGCCTGGGGCTGCGCGAGCGCGCAGCCCGGCGTGGCACCGTTCGCGAGGGCGACGACCGGCGGGTACGCTTCGTGGCGCCCGGGCGCGAGCTGATCGACACGTTGGACGCGGTGCAGCGCTACGACTTTTCCGCGCGCGAGCTGCCGGGGCACGGGCTGAAGGCGGTGGCGCGGCACCTGGGGATCGCCGCGCCCGACCGCGAGTACGTGCCCGGCAGCCAGATCTTCACCGTCTGGCGGCGCGACCCCGACCGCGTGCGGCGGTACGCGGAAGACGACGTGGAAGAGGTGGCCGCGCTGGCCCGGCTGCTGGGCGGCGCGGCGTTCGCGCTGGCGCGGATGGCCCCGCGGCGGTACGAGCGGCTGGCCGACGCCGGCCCCGCCACCGGCGTGATCGACCCGCTGCTGGTGCGCGCCTACCTGCGCGCCGGCGCCGCCCTCCCCGCGCACCGGCCGGGCGACGGCACGCCCCACAGCGGCGCGGCGCTGCACCTGTTCGCCACCGGCGTGGCGTGGCGCGTGGTGAAGGCCGACGTGGCCAGCCTGTATCCCTCGCTGATGCGCGCCTACCGGATCGGCCCGGCGCGCGACCACCTGGGCGCGCTGCTGGCGCTGGTCGACCGGCTGGTGGAGCAGCGGCTGGCCGCCAAGGCGGCCGGGCGCGACGCGCCCCCCGGCAGCCCCGAGCGCCACACCCACGAGGCCACCTCGGCGGCGATGAAGCTGGTGATCAACTCGGCCTACGGCTACCTGGCGGCCGGGGGCGAGCTGACGCGCTTCGCCGACGTGCACGCCGCCAACGAGGTGACGCGCCGCGGCCGCGAGACGCTGGCGCTGATGTGCCGCGAGCTGGCCGCGCGCGGCGTGACGCTGCTCGAGGCCGACACCGACGGCGTGTACTTCGCGGTTCCGGAGGATTGGGGGGAGGCGGACGAGCGGCGCGTGGTGGCCGAGGTGGCCGCGCTGCTGCCGCCGCTGGTGCACCTGGAGTTCGAGGGGCGCTACGCGGCGATGCTGTCGCACGAGCCCAAGAACTACGCGCTGCTGGGCTACGACGGCGCCCTCACCCTGCGCGGCGTGGCCTTCCGCTCCAGCCGCGCGGAGCCGTTCGGCGAGGCGTTCCTGCGCGCCGCGCTGCTGCGGCTGTTCGCGGGCGACGTGACCGGCGTGCGCGAGGCGTACCTCGCCACGCTCGACGCGCTGCGCCGCCGCGAGCTTCCCACCTGGGAGGTGTCGTCGCGCGTGCGGCTCACCAAGTCGCCCGCGCGCTACGCCGAGTCGCGCAACAAGCGGCACGAGTTCGCGTACGAGGCGGTGCTGGCCAGCGGGCGTACGGCGTGGCGCGCGGGCGAGCGGGTGCGCGTGTACCGCACCCAGAACGGCGCGGGCGCCGTGGTCGCGAGTACCCGCGAAGAGGCGGCGCTGGCTCCCGACCCGCGCGACTACGACGTGGACCACTACGCCCGCGTGCTGCGCGACACCTTCGCCGCCCGGCTGGCGCGCGCGCTGGCCCCGGCCGATTTCGCCGCCGTGTTCGCCAGCCCCGACCAGCTTTCGCTCTTCGCCCCGTCCACCGCCGAGATGCGCCCCGTGCTCGACACACGGCCCGCGGCGAGCATCGATGCGGCCGCGGGCACGGCCAGCGCCGGCTGAACCACGCCAATCGGAGGAAACCCGTGGATGGACCGCCGTTCTTCACCGACGAGATCCGCGCGATCGCAAGCGGGCTGCGCGACGACGCCCACTCGCACTCGCACCTGAACCGCGCCGAAAGCCGCATCGACCACCTGGGCCGGCAGCTGCACGGCCTCGGCTACGTTCGCCACCGCGAGATCGCCGACGCGTTCACCGGGGCCCTGCGCGAGCTGGCCGAATCCCACGCGCTTCCGGAGCAGACGCGCGCGGCGGCGGTGAACCGCGCGGTCGCCCACCTCGAAGCCGCCCTCGCCGCCGCCGCCGAGGGCGTGACGTCCTGATCCCGTTGGAGGATGGATGAACGCCGTCGCATCGACGTTGAAGCCTCGCGCAGTTTGCGAGGCTTTTCGTCGTTTGTTGCTGCGGCTTCAGCCGGCGGTGAGGGTTCTCGCAGCCGCGGATTCATGGCAGCCGCGATGCCGAGGACGACATCCGCCAGGGGCAGCGCATCGCGCAGACCGACGAGGAAATCGGTCTCGCCCGGCTTGCTTATGCCGCCGCCACCGCGGCCGTCCACTCGTTCGGCGCCAGCCGGGGGGCTGCCGCCGCGTAGTCGGCCGTATCCACCATCTCCAGCACGGCCGCGAGGCGTGTGGCCTCGAACAGGAGCCGGATCTCGGGCGAGGCGCCGCTGATCCGCAGCCTCATCCCCATCTCGCGCACCAGCACCCGCTGCAGGTCGGCGAACAGGGCCAGGCCGGTGCTGTCCACGTAGGTGGTGCTCTCCAGCCCGATCACGAAGTCCCGGGCACCATCCTCGAGCTGGTCCAGCAGGTGGTTCCGCAGCGCCGCGCTGTTCTTGATCGTGATCATCCGGGGCGCGTCGATGCGCAGGGTCGTCGTCGTCATCGGGGGGGCGCGGGTTGCGGGTTTCTCTGGGTGGGTCGGTCGTCCCGACCCCAAGCTGGTGGACCCGCACGGCCGATCGGTCGCGGCACTGTACCGGTCGTGTAATACCGGCCCGCCCAGGGATTTTCGCACCTCCAGGACGACGGAAACCCTCTGCTGCTCTGCTGCTCTGCGTGAGAATCTAGACCGGTGGCCAGGCGAGAGAGGCGAGGAGACGGAGCGGGCCTCCGCCTCGCGCCTGCGTGGGGCTCCGTCACCTCATCGAAGATGCCCGGAACTGGGACATCGATGTCCCAATTTGCACGAAGAGCGTGCCGGCGGGGACGAGGGCGACGGTCGGCTCCGGAATTCCGGCTTCCCCGCCGCCGCCGGCGGAATCGTAAAAACCCAGCGACTACAAGCGTTTCCACCCCCCTCGCCACCTCCGCGAAGATCGCCTGTGTCCCACCAGGGAGACGCCGATTGACGCCTCCAGTGAGCACCGGTATATTTTGCAAGTCAAAGCATCCGAACGACTTAGCTGGAAATCACGCGGTCGGGTCACTGGATCGGCCGCGTTCGCTTTGGGGGTGTGTTCCATGCGGCTTCGGCGAGGAGACGACCGGACGTTGGGCGTGCTGCTGGCAACGCCCCGGCGCTGGATCGCGGACGGAATCATCCCGGTTTCGGCAGGCGAGCGGGTGCCCCGGTTCGCGTTCGGCGAAGAGCCGGCGCCCACCGCGCTCCCGGCGCTGTGCGACACCGCGCAGGACCTGGTGCTGCTGCTGGAGGCGGGCCCCGACGAGGGGGTGCTGATGGCCGCCTCGGGCACCTGCCGCCTCCCCGCCACCGGCGAGAGCGACCTGCTGGCGCACGCCTCGGCGCAGCTGGCGGTGCTGCGGCAGGAGCGGCTGCGCCAGGCCAAGCGCCAGCGGCTTCCCGACCAGCTCATCGCCTACTTCGAAGAGCTGAACGCCGCCGAGGCCGACGAGCAGGTGTTCCGCGCCCTGGCCGAGCACGCGCTGAAGGTGGTGGGCGCGCACACCGCGGTCACGCTGGTGCGCGACCACGCGCGTGGAATGATGCGCGCCCCCGCGCGCCCCGGCGCGCCGGCCACCGAGCACCGCCTCTGCATCCTGTGGGACGACCGCTTCAACCGCCCGGGGCTGTTGCTGGCGGTGGACGCGCGTCGCGAGGGCGGATGCAACGCCGCGGCGCCGCTCTTCGGCGACCCCTCCACCGCGCTGCTGGCGCACGTGCCCGTGGCCGACGAGGCGGTGCTGATGCTCACCGAGCGCCGCGAAGACCGCATCTTCGAGCCCGAAGACTGGGACGTGCTGCGCGCGCTGGCGCTGCAGGCCGAGATGGCGCTGCGCCGCATCCGGCTGATCGAGAGCGTGCGCAACTTGTCGCTCACCGACTCGCTCACCGGGCTGGCCAACCGCCGCCACATGGACGTGGTGATGGAGCACGCCTGGGCCGCCGCCCGCCGCGGCGAGCCGCTGGCGGTGATGGTGCTGGACCTGGACGGCTTCAAGGCGGTGAACGACGGCGAGGGGCACCACGCCGGCGACGCCGTGCTCTGCGCCGTGGCCGAGGCGCTGATGACCGAGGCGCGTGGCTCCGACGTGGTGGTGCGCTACGGCGGCGACGAGTTCCTGGTGATCCTCCCCGGCGGGAGCGCCGCGGCGGCCCACGCGCTGGCCGAGCGGGTGCGCGTGCGGGTGGCCGGGCGGGTGGGGATCAGCGAGGGCGTGGCCGTGTACCGCCCCGAGATGGCCACCCCCGACGAGCTGGTGCGCGAGGCCGACCACGCGCTGTACGACCGCAAGCGCCGCCGCGGCTGCCGCTGAAGGGTACGGAGGTACGGAGGTACGGAGGTACGGAGGTACGGAGGTACGGAGGTACGGAGGTACGGATCTGGCCCTGCTTCCCGGTCACGGGGCAGGGCCATTTTGCGCGATCTGCATGAACTGACGACAGAGGGAGGCCGAATGCCGAGCGCCTGGTGGCGGGTCGCGTTGGTGGCGATTCTGGCTGCGGCGTGTGGAAGCCCCGCGGCCGATCGTGACGCGCCGTCCCTGGCGGGAGAGCCGTGGACGATCCGCTCGGGCGATCCGTCGGCGCCGGCCCCGGTGATCGGTGCGGTTCCCGCAGCCGTTCGCGAGTTCTGCCACGCGCCCCATCCCACTCCTCCTGGCCCCGAGGGCGGGCGGCGCGTCGCCGCCGTTCCCGTCGCCACGCTGTCGGAAAGCGGGGTGGAGACGCCGCTGCGTTGCGTGGTCCGCTCGCGCGAGCAGTGGCAGAGCTTCCGCGCGCTCGCCACCCCGGGCGCGCTCCCCGACGGCGCGGCCGGCTTCCCGCGCGAGGCGCTGCTGGTGGCCGCGATGGGCGTCCGCGGCAACACCGGGTACGAGATCGCGCTGGGGCCGGTGACGTCACGTGGCGACACCGTGGTCGTCACGGTGGTGAGTACGTCGTCCGGGCCGAGCATCCAGCACGACGTCGTCCTCACCCCACTGTCGCTCGCGCGCATTCCCGCATCCGCGGGACCGGTGCTCTGGATCGAGAAAGCCCAGCAGCGGTAGTCTGC
>DASWMA010000147.1:0-4031 GCA_036399995.1 Longimicrobium sp.
GCTGTTGCCGGTGATCGACGAGGTGCCGCGGATGCGGTTGGAGATGCCGCCGCAGGGGGTGCTGCTCGCGCTGGTCTCCTGCTCGCCGGCCGCGGCGCCCTGCAGCACCTGGTCGAGCGAGGCCACCGGCGTGTTGCGCAGCGCCTCGGTGTTCACCGAGCTCACCGCGCCGGTCACGTCGCGCCGGCGCACCGTGCCGTAGCCCACCGCCACCACGCCCTGCAGCGCCACGCCGCCGGCGCGCATGCGGATGGTCACGTCGGCCTGCTGCCCGGCGGCCACGGAGACGTTCGCCGTGCCCGTGTAGCCGGGGCGGCTGGCGGTGACCGTGCGCGCGCCGGTGGGCACCGCGGTCAGCGTGAAGCGCCCGGCGGCGTCGGTCACCGCACGGCGCGCGGTGCCGTTCACGGTGATCACCACGTCACTCAGCGGGCGCCCGGTCTGGTCGTCGAGCACGGTGCCCGCCACCGTGCCGGTGCCGCCCTGCGCGTGCGCCGCCAGCGGGCACAGCAGCGCGGCGCAGAGTGCGAGGACTCGTGTCCATCTCATCGTGGACCTCTCCTGGTAGGAAGGATGGCTCGCGGGGAGCGGTTGGCGCCGTTCCGCCGCGGGCGGGGACGACGAGTTTGTTGCGATACGAAACAAACGTGGCGGGCGCCGTCATGCGCCGCTGCGTAACCGGCCGAAGGTGGAGCGCGCTCCGACGCCGGGGGCGCGACCGCGGCGTGGACGTCGCGGAATCGTTCGTCGATCCCGGCCGATGCCGACACGTCAGGCCCAGCCTGGGTTCGCGACCTCACCCACAGGAGCGGTGAGAGGCTCCGCAGGGTGCGGTGGCGGCCGGACGGGCCGGTGCTGGCGCGGTGTGCGAACAGAGTTTGTTCCAAGTTCGCCCAAAAGAGATTCAGAACGTAAACGCCGTGCTCCTCGCACGCAACGGTGCGCCTCGGGAGCGGGAAATCCGCCTCTACCGGTCCAGCCGTATGTGCCGCGCGAGCGGCAGATCCGTTGCCTTCAGCCCTTCCGCCGCCAGCCGCGCGACCTCGGTGGCGCCGCGCAGGGAGAGGTGCGTGTCGTCCTGCCGTCCGCCGGGGTACATCGCGAACTCGCCCGGCGCGGTCCACACGTACAGTGCCTTCGATCCACCGGGTCCGGCGCGCCTAACAAGCTCCGTCGTGCTGCGTTGCAGGTCGATCAACGGCACTCTCATCTCCGCCGCCACCTGGCGCATCACCCCGGGATACGCGCCGTGCGTGTCTTCCAGCTCGCCCCGCGCGTTCCAGCGGCGGCGCACGATCGGCGTCAGCAGGACCACGGTGGCGCCTCGCTCTCTCGCCTCGGTCACGTAGCGCCGGAGGTTGGCGCGATAGCCGGTGTGCGGGTCGGTGTAGCGCGCGGGGTCCTGGCTCTTCTGGTCGTTGTGGCCGAACTGCACCAGCACCACGTCGCCGCGCCGCACCTGCCCCAGCACCGCCGCCCAGCGCCCCTCGTCGATGAAGCTCTTGCTGCTGCGCCCGTTCACCGCCGCGTTGTGCACCCTCACGCCGTCGTCCAGGAAGCGCGGGAGGATCTGCCCCCAGCCGCGCTCCGGGTTGCGATCGGGGTCCGGCTTGTCCGCCATCGTCGAATCGCCCACCAGGAACAGCGTGGGCCGCTCCTGCGCCCCCGCCGCGGCGAGGATGGCGCCGAGCACGAGGGCTGCGAGCGCGCGAACCCGACGCAGCGCCGTCATCGGAGCGCTCCTCCGCCCCGCCGGCCCTCCCCCCGCGCCTGAGAGCGCGTCCCCCTCCCGCTGCGCGGGAGAGGGGGGCAGCCGCAGCGCTCGTGCGCCCTGCAACCTCTCTCGCACCGTCGCCTTCGGTGCCGCCGGGGCACCCGCCCGCGCAACCTCTCCCGGTACGGGAGAGGTGGACGGCCCCAGCCGGCCGGAGAGGGCGCCGCGCCGCGTCACGCGCCTGATCCCGTGATCGCCCGGATCACCGCCGCGATCCTTCTCACGCCGCCGCTGTCTCGCCGTCGATCTGCGCGGGCTGCAGGCGCGGCACGATCAGGTGCATGATCAGCAGCGCCGTGACGTAGGCCAGGCCGCACACCATGAAGATGACCGAGTAGTTGTTGTTGGTCGCCTCGAGGATGCGCCCCGTGGCGCGCTGGAAGAGCACGCCGCCCATCGCCCCCGCGAACCCGCCGATCCCCACCACGCTCGCCACGGCGCGGCGCGGAAACATGTCGCTAGCGGTGGTGAACAGGTTGGCGCTCCACCACTGGTGCGCCGCCGCCGCCACGCTCACGATTGCCACGGCCACCCACAGGCTGGTGGCGTGCGGCGCGAACATCGTGGGCACGATCAGCAGCGCGGCGATCAGCATGGCCGTCTTGCGCCCGCGGTTCACGCTCCAGCCGCGCTTGATCAGCGCGCTCGACACCCATCCGCCGCCCACCGAGCCCACGTCGGCCACCAGGTAGATGGTCATCAGCGGCAGCGCCACGCCCGCCAGCTTCACCCCGTAGTTGGCGTCCAGGAATTTCGGGAGCCAGTACAGGTAGAACCACCAGATCGGGTCGGTGAGGGCCTTGCCGATGAAGAACGCCCACGTCTGCCGGTGCTTCAGCAGGCTCAGCCAGGGCATCGTCGTGGTCGGCTCCACCGGGTCGCTGCGGATGTACGCCAGCTCTTCACGCGACACGCGGGGGTGGTGCTCGGGCGAGCGGTACATCGCCAGCCAGAACACCAGCCACACGAAGCCCAGCGCGCCGGTGACGATGAACGCCATCTGCCACCCCCACGCGGCCGCGATCAGCGGCACCGCGAAGGGGCCCACGATGGCGCCCACGTTGCTCCCCGCGTTGAAGATCCCCGTGGCGAACGCGCGCTCCTTCTTGGGGAACCACTCCGCCGTGGCCTTGATGGCGCCCGGGAAGTTCCCCGACTCGCCCAGCCCCAGCGCGCCGCGGGCCAGCGAGAAGCCCAGCGGCGTCCGCGCGAAGGCGTGCGCCATGGCCGCCAGGCTCCACGAGACGATGGCGAAGGAGAACCCCTTGCGCACGCCGATGCGGTCGAGCAGCCGCCCCATCCCCAGGAAGCCCAAGGCGTAGGCGAAGCTGAACCACGAGACGATGTCGCCGTAGTCGGCCTCGCTCCACCCGATCTCGGTCTGCAGCGTGGGCGCCAGCAGGCCCAGCACCTGGCGGTCGATGTAGTTGATGGTGGTGGCGGCGAAGAGCAGCGCGCAGATCGTCCACCGGTAGCCGATCCCCGGCGGCGGCTTGGCCGCGGCGGCGCGGGCGGTGTCGTTCGCGTCGCTGGCGGTGGCCGGCGCGGGGGTCTCGACGAGCCGCGTGGAGTGGGTCGCCATCGCTGCCTCAGGCGGTGTGCTGTGTGAGGGCCCGGTCCACCTCGTCCGCACTGACGCGGTTGAAGTCGCCGGGGATGGTGAGCTTGAGGGCGCTGGCGGCGGTGGCGAACTCCAGCGCCGCCGCGGGCTCCCGTCCGTTCTGCAGCGCGTGGATCAGCGCCGCCGCGAAGCTGTCGCCGCCGCCGACCCGGTCCACCACGCGAACCGTCCAGCGCCGCGACGCGTGCATCTGCTGCCCGTCCCAGAGCGCCGCGCTCCAGCGGTGCTCCTTGGCGCTCACCACGTCGCGCAGGGTGATGGCCACGGCGCGGCACTCCTGCTCGCTCGCGATCCGCTGGGCCGCGGCGCGGACGAACGCGGGGTCGTGCGGATCTCCGTCCCCGGATTCGACCCCCAGCATGGCGGCCGCGGCGCCCGGGTTGCCCACCAGCAGGTCGCAGCCGCGGACGAGCTGGGGAACGACCGTCTTCGGGTCGCGCCCGGCCCAGAGCGCGGGGCGGTAGTTGAGGTCCACGCTCACCTTGACCCCCCCGGCGCGCGCGGCCTCTGCCGCGTCCACGGCGGCCCGGGCGGGGCCGTCGCCGAGCGCGGGGGTGATGCCGGAGAGGTGCAGCCACTCGGCACCGGCGAGCAGCGCCGGCCAGTCGAGCTCCGCGGGGTCAATGCGCGAGAAGG
>DASWMA010000148.1:0-2642 GCA_036399995.1 Longimicrobium sp.
CGCGCCGCGGCGGTCAGCATCTGCGCACGCAGCAGCCACAGCAGCACGCACGCGGCGGCGACGGACGCCAGCGCGATCAGCCACCGCCGGCCGCGGCGTCGACGGGGACGCGGGGCGGGCGATCCGCCGTCCATGACCGTCGCGGCACGAGCTGAGGACGGCGGGGTGGTCTGCTTGACAGGCTCCGGTGAGCGCATGTACACCTTGGGGTGAGACCTTTCCCTGAGATCCCTGAATGTTCCACATCGACCCGTCGGATCCAACCCCCCTCGAGGCGCAGCTGGTCCGCACCATCCGCTCGGCGCTGGGCGCGGGGCTGCTGGCGCCGGGCGAGCCGATGCCCACGGTGCGCCAGCTGGCGGTGGAGCTGCGCATCCCCGCCAACGCGGTGAGCCGCGCCTATGCCGAGCTCGAGCAGCAGCAGGTACTCGCAACCCGCAGGGGGGTCGGCATCGTAGTGAGCGCGCACGCCGATGACATCCGGCGCGAGGAGCTGCTCGACGAGCTCGCCGCGCTGGAAGACACCTTCCTGCGCGAAGCGAGCGAGCTGGGCTTTTCGCTGGACGACGTGATCATCCACCTGGACAGCCGCAGGAGAGATCAGTCCGATGCCCCCTAGAACCGACATTGTGCCCGCCTCGGGCACCAACCAGCCATCCTCGCCCCGGCCCACCGCGGGAGGCCCCAACTTCCTCGCGTCGCTGGCGCTGCTGATCCCCACCGCGCTGGGCGCGGCGGCTTCGGTGGTCGTGGGGGAGCCGCTGGCCATCGCGGCAGGGGCGCTGGTGGGGGTGTTCGCCAGCATGTCGCCCAAGATCGCGCGGCACTGGGAGCGCGCGGTGGTGCTGCGCATGGGGCGCTACCAGGGGCTCAAGGGCCCCGGCGTGTTCACGGTGATCCCGTTCGTGGACAGCATCACCACCTGGATCGACCAGCGCACCGTGACCACCCCCTTCGCCGCCGAGCAGACGCTGACGGCGGACACCGTGCCGGTGAACGTGGACGCGGTGCTCTTCTGGACCGTGCACGACCCCGAGAAGGCGGCGCTCGAGGTGCAGGACTACGTGCAGGCGGTGAGCTGGGCGGCGCAGACGGCGCTGCGCGACATCATCGGCCGCACCAGCCTGACCGAGCTGCTGCGCGGCCGCATCCGCATCGAGACCGAGCTGCAGGCGCTGATCGACCAGCGCAGCACGCCGTGGGGGGTGACGGTGCACTCGGTGGAGATGCGCGACGTGGTGATCCCCGCCGTGCTGCAGGACGCCATGAGCCGCGAGGCGCAGGCCGCGCGCGAGAAGCAGGCGCGCATCATCCTGGGCCAGGCCGAGGTGGAGATCGCAAACCTGTTCGCCGAGGCCAGCAAGGCCTACGAGCAGAACCCCACCGCGCTGCAGCTCCGGCAGATGAACATCCTGTACGAGGGCCTCAAGCAGAAGGGGGGGATGATGGTGATCCCCAGCAGCATCGTGGACTCGATGGGCCCCGCCGGGGTGATGGGCGTGGCCTCGCTGGCCAGCCAGCAGCAGCAGAAGCAGGGCCGCGACGACGAGGCCGACTCGCCGCCGCGGCTGCCGCCGGGTGAGGGATGGGGCGGGTAGGACAGGTACGGAGGTACGGAGGTATGGAGGTACGGAGGCGAAGGTGCGAAGGTGCGAAGGTGCGAAGGTGCGAAGGTGCGAAGGTGTGCGGTTGAAGTCCGCGAAGGCGGACTGTGTGCCGTTGTAGCCGCGACTTCAGTCGCATCTTTGCCCCACACCGAACCTCTACACCCGCAACGGATTGCGATCCGCGACCCCGCCGCACGCCGGCCGGGTCGCGGATCTTTCATCGGATGACCTGGGGGGATGCGACGATGGCGGAACGCGAGGCGCTGGTGATCGGCGCGGGGGTGATCGGGCTGACGGCGGCGGTGCGGCTGCGCGAGGCGGGGTGGCGCGTCCACCTCCGCGCGGCCGAGCCGCCGGAGCGGACGACCTCCGCGGTGGCGGCGGCGATGTGGTACCCGTACCGCGTAGGGCCCGAGGCGCTGGTGAAGGAGTGGGGCGAGCGCAGCTACGCCGTGTTCCGCATGCTGGCGGCCGACCACGCCACGGGCGTGCGGATGACGCACGGGATCGAGCTGCTCCCCGTGGACGCCGATCCGCACGTGGTGCCCGAGTGGGCCGCGCACATCCGCGGCTTCCGCGTGGCGCGCGCCGACGAGGTGCCGCCGGGGCGCGTGGGGTGGGCGTTCACGGTGCCGGTGGCCGACACGGCCGTGTACCTGCGCTGGCTGGCCGCGCGCTTCGCCGAGCACGGCGGCCGGGTGGAGATCGCCCGCGTCGGCTCGCTCGCCGACGTGGCGGGCGAGTTTCCGCTGGTGGTCAACTGCACGGGTCTGGGCGCCCGCGAGCTGGTCGCGGACGCGGCGCTCCAGGCCGTGCGCGGGCAGGTGGTGCGGGTGGAGAACCCCGGCTTGCAGGGGTTCTGGCTGGACGAATACGATCCCGCCGGGCTGCTGTACGTGGTCCCCCGCGCGGCCGACTGCGTGCTGGGCGGCACCGCCGACGAGGGGGAGGAAGACACCACGCCCGACCCCGCGGTGGCCGAATCGATCATCGAACGCTGCGCGGCCGCGGTGCCCGCGCTGGCCGGCGCGCGGG
>DASWMA010000149.1:0-4878 GCA_036399995.1 Longimicrobium sp.
CGTCGGAGGCGCAGGAGATCCGCGGCTACCTCGACACCCTGGCCGAGCTCCCCTGGACCCGCCGCGGCGACGGCGGGAGCTTCGACCTGGAAGCGGTGCGCACCGAGATCGAGAGCGAGCACCTGGGGCTGGGCGAGCCCAAGCGGCGCCTGCTCGAGGTCCTGGCCGTGGCGCAGCTGCGCGGCGACCTGCGCGGCCCCATCCCCTGCCTGGTGGGGCCCCCGGGGGTGGGGAAGAAGACGCTGGCCGAGGCCATCGCGCGCGGGCTGGGGCGGCCGATGGTGCGGCTGGAGCTGGGCGGGCGCAGCGAGGCGCAGCTGGTGGGCGCCCGCCGCGGCCGCACCGGCGCGCAGATGGGGAAGCTGCTGCAGCTGATCAAGGACAGCGGCGTGCGCGACCCCGTCTTCCTCCTCGAAGAGCTCGACGAGGTGGGGCTGGGGAACGTGGACGGCGACCCCGTGGAGGCGCTGGAGGAGACGCTCGACCCCGACAACCGCGAGAGCTTCACCGACCGCTGGGTCGACATCCCCTTCGACCTGTCGGAGGTGTTCTTCGTGGGGAGCGCGGCCGACTTCTACCGCATCCCCCGCGACCTGCGCGACTACTTCATCGAGATCCGCATCGCCGGCTACACCCCCGAGGAGAAGATCGCCATCGCGCGCGAGTGGCTCTTCCCGCGGATCGTGGCCGAGCACGGGCTGGCGCCGGCCCGGGTCACCATCGACGACGAGACCCTCCTCTTCCTCACCCGCGGCTACGCGCGCGACGCCGGCGTGGGGAACCTGCGGCGCTCGCTGGCGGCGGTGATGCGCTACCTGGCCGCCGAGAAGGCCGCCGGCCGCGGCGACGAGTACGCGGTGACCCGCGAGGTGGTGGAGGAGGTGCTGGGCTACCCCCGCTACAACGCCACCCCGGCCGAGGTGGCGCCCGAGGTGGGGGTGGTGACGGGCCTCGCGTGGACGGCCAGCGGCGGCGAGCTGATGTTCATCGAGGCGCTGAAGATGGCGGGCACGGGCCGGCTGATCATCACCGGCCTGCTGGGCGACGTGATGCGCGAGTCGGTGAACGCCGCCTTCAGCTACGTGCGCTCGCGCGCCGCCGAGCTGGGGATCGAGCGCGAGACCTTCCAGGACTTCGACGTGCACGTGCACTTCCCCGTGGGCGCCACCCCCAAGGACGGCCCCTCGGCCGGCGCGGCGGTCACGCTGGCGGTGGCGTCGTCGCTCTCCGACCGGCCGGTGCGGCACGACGTGGCCATGACCGGCGAGGTCACGCTGCGCGGGAAGATCCTGGAGATCGGCGGGGTGAAGGAGAAGGTGCTGGCCGCCTACCGCGCGGGGATCACCGACGTGATCCTCCCCACCGGCAACAAGCGCGACCTGCGCGACGTGCCCGAAGACGTGCGCGAGGGGATGACCTTCCACTACGTGGAGCGGATGGACCAGGTGTTCGACGTGGCGCTGCTGGGCGAGCCCCGCGCCGTGCGCGACGACGACCGGCCCGTCTCCACCCCCGACGAGGTGCGCTCGCGCATGACCGAGCCCGACCGCCGCGCCGCGCTCGAGAAGTAGGCCGGCGGCGCGGCGGCGCGACCCGGGTGGCGGAACGGAGGAAACGGAAGACCGCGGTCTTTCGTTTCCTCCGTTTTCGCAGCGGGCCGGCCGCGATGGATGCCGGTGCGGCCCGCGCGTCAGGCCCGCGTCACGCGCGTCACCGCCGCGGGGCGCGAACCAGGGCGCGGTCGGCGTCGTACACCACCAGGCCGGGCGACAGCTCCGACACCTTGCCGCCGTACTCCACCCGCACGCGGATGCGGTGATGCGCCTGTTCTCCGCTTCCCGAGGCGAAGGAGAGGCGGACGATGTCGGCCAGCCGGTCGGCGACCCCCAGGGCGTTCAGATCCACCACCCCGCTGGTGGGAAGCACCAGGCGCGCCCCGCCGGTGCGTTCGGCCAGCAGCCAGGGGTCGAGCGCGCCGTCCACCGTGCGCTGCGAGGCGCTGGACGGCGCCACCACGTGGATCGTGCCCGTGCTCCCCACCAGCTCCACGATCGACGCCAGCGTCTGGTCGGTGCACGGCCCCAGGCCGTTGCAGCGGTCGGCCGCGGTGTGCACGCTCACGTCGGTGACCAGCACGTACACGCGCGTGGCGCCGCCGCGCCAGGTCAGGTTCCGGTGCGCGTGCTCGATCGCCTCCAGCGCGTTCTCGGGGCTGTCGCACCCGCCGGTGGCGAACCAGCTCCCGGCCACGTGGCTGCGGAAGGTCTCGGGCGAGGCCAGGTCCTGCACCGGCCCCACCCGCTCGCACACACCCTGGTTGGCGTGCGTCGTGATCGTCCCCGGGCCCGAGAACCCCACCGAGCCGATCCGCACGTTGAGCCCGCGGTCGCGAAGGGTGGCGGCGAACTGCAGCACGCTGTTGCGCACCCCGGTGATCGCCCCCGACATCGAGCCCGACAGGTCCTGGATGAAGACCAGGTCCACTCCCAGGTTCCCTTCGCTGGTGGTGATCTCGAAGGGCTTGAGGCAGTGGTTCTCCACCACCGCGAAGTTCGCCTTGGTCAGCCCGCGCGCCGGCGTTCCGTCCACCACCACGGGGTTCAGCACCACGTCGATGCGCCCGCCCGGCTGCCGCGACAGCGTTCCCGAGAGCGGGAACCCGTTCGCCGCCGGCGCCGCGGGCGGCGTTCCGGGAAGGCACTGCGACAGCTGCGCCAGCAGGCGGGTGACCGGCGGCGCGGCCTGCGCGTTGATCCCCAGGTGGTCGGCGCCGCGCACCAGCGTCTGGAAGGTGGTCCAGTCGGGGAGGGCGCTGGCCACCGTGACGGCGCCGTCGTGCCCCGCCGCGCCGATCACGCGGTCCATCACGCACCCCACCAGCGGCAGGTCGGGCACCAGCCGCCCGTCACCCGCGAAGGTGTAGATGCGGTCGGCGCCGCCGCGCTGCCCGCCCAGCGCGCCGATCCAGTCGCCCGCCGGGTCCAGGTCGCGCACCCCCGCCGAACGCGGGAGGAGGCGCGTGCCCAGCCCCAGGACCGGGTTGACGCAGCGGCCGATCGCGCCCGCCACGGCCGCCTCGTTGGCGAAGGGGCTCCCCAGGTGCGGCGTGCCCAGCGTCACCAGCGCGCGCACGTGCTCGGCGCCGTGCGCCGCCACGTACCCCCGCCCCACCAGCCCGCCCATGCTGTGCCCCACCAGCACGATGTCGCGGTTCTGCCAGCCGCGGCGCATCACCTCGCCGCGCAGGTACGCCACCGCGTTGGCCACGGGCTCGAAGGTGGGGTAGCGCAGCGCGTACAGCTGGTACGCCCTGGCCGTCGAGTCGTTGCCGCGCAGCGCGTTTGTCAGCTCGGGGAAGGTGGCGGCCGCGGCGTCCCAGTCGCGGAAGCTGCGGCACGACGTCTTGAACGGCTGCAGCCCGTGGATCAGGATCACCGGGACCTTCGACGGGTCTTCGGCGCCGCCCCCCAGCGCGGTCAGGCTCCGCTCGCCACCGTCGCAGGTGGAGCTGGTCGCGAAAAGCACCAGGTTCAGCCGGCTCCCCACCGGCAGCGGCGCCGTGCGGTTGTACGCTGCTCCCGACTGCCCCGTACGCGGGTCGGTCCAGGTGGTGCAGGTGGGGTCGCCGAACAGGAACAGCGGCTTGCCTTCGGCGCTGGTCCCCGCTTCGAAGGCGAACTCGGCGGTGGCCCCGGTGCAGGTGGGCACCCGCTGCCACACCGTCACCACCGGCGCCGCCACTTCGGCCCGGGCGCCTGCGCCCCGGGCCGCGCCGGCCAGCGCACGCAGCTCCAGCGACACGGGCGCCGCCAGCGCGTCGAACACGCCGAACGCGGGGACGGCCGCCTGTGCCACCGCCACCACCACGGGCGCGCCGCCGGCCGGCACGGCCACGCTGGCCGACATCCCCGACGCGAGGGTCACGGTATCGGTGCGCCCGGGTGCGACGGTGTCGGTGTGGGCGCGGACCGCCTGCGCCGCGAGCGCCACGTCGGTGGTGGCGCCGGCGTTCACGCGCACGTCCTGCCGCAGGCTGGCCGGCTGGAAGCCGGCCGGCAGGGTGGCGTTCAGTGAATAGCTTCCCGGCTGCAGCGCATCCGCCCGGAACGCGCCCGCCGAGTCGGTGCTGGTGGTGCGCACGGTGGCCGTTCCCTGCTGCAGCGAAACGACGGCGCCGGGAACGGCGGTGCCCTCGGCGGTGCGCACCGTGCCGGTCAGGTTCCCCGGCGTGGGCGGCGGGGGCGGCGCCGACGGCCCGTCGTCGCCGCAGGCCCCGGCGAGCGTGACCGCGGCGAGGACCGCCGCCGCGCGGAGGATGCGGAGCGTGGGTGTGCTCATTCTCACGATCTCCCGTGGAAAGCATGAAAGGTTGCCGCTGGGCGGCAGGGGGGCGTTCGGAAGCGGGCGTCTGCTCCCGTCGACTGGGGCCGGTGAGGCGGACCGGAGGGCGGAGAGCCTGCTCGTTCTGCAGCGCGCGCGTGGATCAGAACGACAGTCTGACGGACACCGCAGATAAAATTCCCCTTAAAGAGCGCTACGACCGTTGTACTCAGTTCCCGAAGGCGGTGATTTCTCTCTCACCAGCGGCGTGCGCACCGTCCCGACCGCCACGCTCGCGGGTGCACCACCAGCCTGGTGATCAACGCATTCCGGTTGCCCGCGACTCGCCGGGGCGACGGCGCGCTGCTGTGGGGCACCGCCGCCCCTCGTTCTGGGCGGATTGTGGGTCAAAACGATCCTACGCCCCGGGCCGGGGGTGCGCCGCCACAGGCTAAGTCTCTATATCCCAACGGTTTATGCATGGAGACGGCGCGTGCCGGTGACGGCACGGAAGTCGCCTGAACGGACGGTGCCGGCGCGTGCCACGCCTTCGCTGCG
>DASWMA010000150.1:0-6816 GCA_036399995.1 Longimicrobium sp.
CTCCGTTCCCTCCGTTGTACTCCGTTCCTCCGTGTGACCCTTTTGGCGATGCCGGTCCACGCACGGTACCCGGCAGGCAGGGATGAACCGCTCGTCCCATGCAAAACGAAGAAGCGCCGCCCCCACAATCGGGGGCGGCGCTGTCGTCGGAGCGATCCAGGGCGGTGCGGTCAGGGCTTCTTGCCCCCGCCCTGGCCCTGCCCCTGGCCTCGGCCCTTGCCGCCGGGCCCGGGAACGGCGGAAGGCGGGCCGCCACCGGCGCCCGCCCTTCCTCCACGCCCGGCCGCGTTTGCGGGGCCCCGTGTGTCTGGCGGGCCGCGGCGCGCGTTGCCGTTGCTGTTCCCGCGTCCGGGGTTCGCGTTCCCCCGGGAGCTGCCCGCGCCGGCGGACGAGGCCTCGCCCGGGAGCTGCCGCAGCGCTTCGGGGCCGTTCGCCAGCGCCGCCGTCACCCGGGCCAGCGCCTGCTCCGACGCGACCCCCCCCTGCACCAGCTCGGTGAGCTTCGCGATGGCCTGCGCGCGGCTGCCGGGTGCGGCGGCCTGCGCCAGGCGCCCCAGCACCGCCGGGTCCACCCCGCTCTCCAGCGCGTCGGCGCCCACGCTCAGGTCATCGGGAGTCAGCGCGGAGGGGCGCGCACCGGCGCGCATGGCGTTGCGGGCACGCTCCAGCGAGCCCAGCCGCCGCTCCACCGCGGTGGCGATGCGCTCTTCGGGAACGTTCTTGGCGCGGCCCTCGACCACCTTGCCGTCCAGCAGCGCCACCGGGATCCCCGCCCGTACCGCCCGCTGCCGCGCCGCCTCGATCCTCTGCGCCGGATTGCCCTGCGCCACCGCCCACGAGAGCGGTGACACCAGCAGCAAGGCAGCGAGGATAACGGCTTTCATCATCCAGTCTCCAGGGAACCCGCACCGTCTGATCAACGGGAAAGACGCGCGGGGGGGCGGCCGGGTCACAGTATGGCGGCTCATGGTACCACCACCACCCCCGAAACGCCGCCGAAGCCGTCGGCCACCGTGGCCACACCCGGGGGAACCGAGAGCGTGCCGTCGCTCGCCCTGAACGCGTAGTGGTGCACCCCGGGCGCCAGCCGCACCGTGGCGGTCCAGAACCCTTCGTGCAAAGACATCGCCAGCGGCTGCCAGCGGGTGAAGCTCCCCACCAGCGCGGGCGGCGTCGGTGAACCGTCGTGCGGCAGCCGGAACACCGTCACGCCGTTCTGCACCACCGGCTCCAGCGGCGGCGGCAGCTGGGCCGCGGCGCCGGGGCCCGGGCCGCGCGGCACGCGGCCGAACCCCTGGCTGAGCTGCACCGTCCACGAGCGCCGCGGCGTGCCGGGGTACACGGGGTCCACCGGCTCCTGCCGCACCGCCGCCTCCAGCCGCGTGCGGCCCAGGCGCACGCTGGCGCCCGCACCGTACGCCGTCTTCGGCGCGGGGAAGTCGGCTTTCAGCCACTGCCCGGCGTACACCCACCCCGCGTACGGGCCGTGCTCGCCCTGCAGCGCCGCGCCGGCATAGGGAAAGCCGCCGTCGTCCGAATGCAGGTACCGGGTCTCGCCCGAAAGCTCCACCCCCGGCGCCACCACGCCGATCAGCCGCGCCGACGACGCGCTGACCACGCGGCTCCCCGCGCTCAGCGAGTCACCGCCGAAGTCGGCCACGCCCACCACGCCGCTGGCCAGCTCCGCCCGCAGCGGACCGCGAGAGAGCGTGAAGGTGGGCATCACCTCCACCGAGCCGCCCCCGCCCGAGCTCACGCTGTCGGCCGCGCCGTAGCCGAAGCCGTGCGCGCCCAGCGAGGCGCCCAGCGTCCACTCGCCGCGGTCGATCCCCAGCCAGGTTCCCGCGCCGCCGGCCAGCCACGAGGGCGCGTTGCCACCCAGCGGCGTGCCGGCCGTCACGTACAGCCAGCGCGCCGCGCTGTCTGCGTACTCCACGCCCAGCGACGCCACGTTGCTGCCGACCTGCGCCGAAACGGGGTCCGACACGGCGCGGCCTGCCGCGGCCTGCACCGCCCACCCCTGCGCGCCCAGGGCGGCGGGGATGGGAAGCCAGGCCGAGATGAAAGCGAAGAGGATCGAACGGAGGGTCACGAAGCGCCGATGGGGGGGAGCGAGATGCGGCTGTTGGTGCCGCCGAAGCTGTCGTCCACCTGCGGGGCGTTGGGGTCGGCGATCCACTCCTCGCCGTCCACCACGAACGAGTAGTCGTGCACGCCGGGGCGCAGCGGCACCAGCGCCGTCCACTCGCCGTTGCCGGAGCGCGAAAGCGCGTACGCCGGCTTCCACCCGGTAAAGGTGCCGGCCAGCTGCACCGAGTGCGCGTCGGGCACGCGGATGCGGAACTGCACGTACACCGGCGGCGTCGCGGCCGAAGCGACGGAGGACGGCGGAGGCTGCACCGCCGCCACGTCGCGCTCGTCCGGCCGCGACAGCGCGACCGCCGCCGCGGCCACGCCGGCAAAGGCCAGCCCGTACGCCGGCCGCAGCGTGAGCCGCACCGGCCGCGGGTTCCACAGCCACGCCAGCACGCCCGCCAGCGGCGAACGGCGCGGGGCGGGGGGAACGAGCTGCGGAGCAGGCGGCGCGGAGGGGATCGCCGCCATCACGCGCGCGGCCAGGTCGGGCGCGCGCTCGGCGCGCAGCTCGGCCGACGCGGCCTGGAGCATGGAGCCCAGCGCCAGCGCCTCGGCGCGCTCGCGTTCGGAGAGCGCGTCCAGCGGCAGCTCGCCGTCGAGGTACGCGTGGATGCGGTCGTTGCTCATTTCCCGGGGTCCTGCCATGGAAAGGTCGTCTCACGAAAAGACGAACCCTCCCGTCTCCGCGTCACAGCCGCTCACATTTCGTGGGTGATGCGCAAAGATAGCCCCTCTCCCGTCCTCCATGCCACCCTTTCACGTACCTTTCGTACCAACAAACAAGTCGTTTGAAGGGTGTCTGGTATCACGCCGAATTCCGAAAACCCCATCAAAAGGTCTCACGCAGAGCAGCAGAGCAGCAGAGAAACGCCGAAGTTCCTCTGCTGCTCTGCTGCTCTGCGTGAGCTTCCTGCCGTGCTGGACCTGGAACCGACGTCAGTCGGCGCCCCAGGCCGGCTCGGGAAGGAGCCCGGCGTGCCGCTGCTCCTCCTCGATCTCGTGCTCGCGCCCGGGGCTCATGACCCGGCGCTTCACCCAGGCGCCGAAGTCGTCGAAGTAGCTGTACGCCACCGGCACCACCAGCAGGGTGAGCATGGTGGAGGTGATCAGCCCGCCGATCACCGCGCGCGCCATCGGCGCCCGGAAGCCGCCGCCCTCGCCCATGGCCATGGCCACGGGAAGCATCCCGAAGATCATCGCCAGCGTGGTCATCATGATGGGCCGCAGGCGCACCTCGCCCGCCTCCACCAGCGCCGTGCGGCGGTCCTTCCCGGCGGCGCGACGCTCGTTGGCGTTGTCCACCAGCAGGATCGCGTTCTTGGTCACCAGCCCCATCAGCATGATCACGCCGATCATCGACATCATGTTGAACGAGTCGCCGGTCAGCAGCAGCGCCACCAGCACCCCGATCAGCGACAGCGGCAGCGACATCATGATGGCGAACGGCTGCGTGAACGATTCGAATTGGCTCGCCAGGATCAGGAAGATCAGCACGATGGCCAGCACGATCGCCTCCAGCACGTACCCCACCGTCTCCTGCATCTGCTCGGTCTCGCCGCCCATCGTTACGCTGTAGCCGGCGGGCAGCTTCATCGCGTCGATCGACGCCTGGATCTGCCCCGACGCCTCGGAGATCGAGAGCTCGGGCGTCGTCCCCGCGGACACGGTGGCCACGCGCTCCAGGTCCTGCCGGTCGATCTGCGCGGGCGCGGTGCCGCGCTCGATGCGCGCCACCTGCCCCAGCGGCACGGTGACCGCCGCCCCGGCCGCGTCACGCCTGCCGGTGGCGACCGGAAGGCCGCTCAGGCTTTCGAGCGAGGTGCGCTGCTCGGGTGCCACCTGCACCACCACGTCGCGCTCCTCGCCGGTGGGGTCCTGCCAGGTGGTGGCCGTCTGCCCCGCGAGGAGGGGACGGACGGTGCCCGAGATCTGGCCCACGTCCAGCGCCAGCTCGTTGGCCACGTCGCGGTCCACGTCGATGCGGAACTCGGGGCGCGGCGTGCCCAGCGAGCTCTCGATGTCGACCACGCCGGTGATCGCCTTCATCCGCGTGGCGATCTCGCCCGAGATGCGGGTGAGCTCGCGCACGTCGGGGCCGCGCAGCTGCACCTGGATCGGCTTCTGCGCGCCGCCCACGCCGCCGGCGTCGAGCACCGCCACGGTGGTGCCGAAGGTCCCCGACAGCGCCCGGCGCGCGTCCACCATGATCTCGTCCTGCGAGCGCTCGCGCTCGTCGGGCTTCACCAGCTTCACGTACACGTTGCCGGCGGTCACCGTCCCCGTCACGCCGGCGCCCACGGTGGTGTAGGTGTAGTCCACCCCCGGAAGCGCCTTGAGCCTGGTGGCGATCTCTTCCGCCCGCTGGCGCGTGTAGGCCAGCGACGAGCCCTCCGGGGTCTCGAAGGTCACCGCGAACTCCGAGTTGTCGGAGTCGGGCATGAAGCCGCCGCCGATCAGCGGGAAGAGCATCATCGACCCGAAGAAGGCCGCCGCGGCCAGCGCCAGCGTGGTCTTCCGATGCCCCAGCGCCCACTCCACGATGCGGCGGTACTTCGCCGCCTGCCGGTCGAACCAGCTGTTGAACTTCCCGATCGCCCGCGTCAGCGGGTTGCGGGGCTTCGCGTGCTCGCCGTGGGTCGACTCCACCCCCCACCACGCCGCCAGCATCGGCGTCAATGTGAAGGAGACGAAGAGCGACACCAGCACCGCCCACGCCACCGTCATCCCGAACTGGTAGAAGAAGCGGCCGATGATCCCGCCCATGAACGCCACGGGCACGAACACCGCCACGATCGACAGCGTGGTGGCCATCACCGCCAGGAAGATCTCGCGCGTGCCCACCCCCGCCGCGGTGAAGTGGTCGCGCCCCATCTCGCGGTGGCGCACGATGTTCTCCACCACCACGATCGCGTCGTCGATCAGGATGCCGATGGAGAGCGACAGCGCCATCAGCGACAGCACGTTGAGCGTGAAGCCCAGCGCGTTCATCAGGATGAACGACGAGATCACCGACACCGGCAGCGCCAGCGCCGTGATGGCCGTGGCCTTCCAGTCGTTCAGGAAGAGCATCACCACCACCACGGTGAGGATGGCGCCCAGGATCAGCTCGTGGATCACGTCGTCCACGCTGCGGCGGATGGTGACCGAGTTGTCGCGGATCACGCTGAGCTGCGTTCCCCGCGGAAGCGCGCGCTGGATGCGGGCCACGGCCTCGTTCACCCCGTCGGCCACGGCCACCGTGTTGGCGCCCGACACCTTCAGCACGTCGAGCGACACCGCGCGGGTGCCGTTCACCAGCGCCAGCGAGCGCTCCTCCTCCGTCCCGTACTCCACCCGCGCCACGTCGCCCAGCCGCACGGGCTGGCCGTCGCGGTTGGCCACGATCACCTGCGCGAACTGCTCGGGGCGCACGATGCGGCCGGTCACGCGCACCAGCTGCTCCTGCGCGCCGCTCTCCAGCCGCCCCGCGGGCACCTCCAGGTTCTGCCGCTGCAGCGCGCCCAGCACCTCCTGGGCGCTCACGCCCGTGGCCTGCATCCGGTCGGGCTGGATGAAGACGCGGACCTCGCGCGCCAGCCCGCCGGCGATCTGCACCTGCCCCACCCCGCTCACCGACTCGAGCTGGCGGCGGATGGTCTCGTCGGCCAGCGTGGTCAGCTCGGCGATCGGCGTCTGCCGGCTCGACAGCGCCAGCGAGATGATCGGCTGCGCGCTGGGGTCGAACTTCTGCACCACCGGCTGCTCGATGTCTTCGGGGAGCTGGCGCCGCACCGCGTCGATCCTGGCGCGGATGTCCTGCGCCGCCTGGTCGCCGTCGCGCGCCAGGTCGAACTCCACCACCACCTGGCTCACCCCCTCCAGCGAGATGGAGGTGATCTTGTCCACCCCTTCCACGGGGTTGAAGGCCTCTTCCAGGCGCTTGCTCACCTCGCGCTCGATCGTCTCGGGGCTGGCGCCCGGGTAGACGGTCTGCACCGCCACCACCGGGATGTCCACCTCGGGGAACTGGTCGATCGGGAGCCGCCGGTAGCCGAAGATCCCCAGCACCACCAGCCCCACCATCATCATCGTGGTGAAGACCGGCCGGCGGATGGCGACGGCGCTCAGCCCGCCGCGCGGCATCTCCGGCTCGGGACCGTGCCCGGCGCCGTGCTCGACGCCATGCGGCGGGCCGGCGGGTGTCTCGTTGCGTTGCTCGCTCATGATTTCCTCTACCGCTCCGCGCCGGCGGGGGCCGCCGGCGTTGCGGCGCGCACCACGATCCGCGCGCCCTCCTCGATCTCGCCGGGCACCGCCACCACCTGCTCGCCCGCGGCGAGGCCGGCGGCCACGGCCACCACGCCCTGCGCGTCGTCGCGCTCGCCCACGGTGATCACGCGGCGCTCGGCCCGGCCGTTCTTCACCACCCACACGAAATTCTCCGTCCCCGCCGTGCGGACGGCGGCGGAGGGCACGGTCACCGCCGTGCGGCTCTGGCCCGTCAGCACTCGGCCGCTGGCGAACAGCCCGCCGATCAGCGCGCCGTCGGCGTTGGGAAGGCGGAGCGTCACCCCCACCTGCCGCGTCGCCGGGTCCGCCACGGGGTCCACCCGCGCCACGGCGCCCTGGTAGGTGCGCCCCGGCTGGCTGTTGAGCGTGAACTCCACCGGCTGCCCTGCGCGGACGGAGGCGGCCTGCTCC
>DASWMA010000151.1:0-3981 GCA_036399995.1 Longimicrobium sp.
CTTTCGAGCGAGCCTTTCAATCTACAACCGTTGGCCCGTTCCGTCAACCCCTGCCGAAGCTCTTCTTTTTCGACTTCGTCCGGCGGCTGCCGTCGGCCAACTCTTTCAATCTAAACCACTTAGCCGTTTCGGTCAAGGGGCGAATCCGCTTGTTTCGCCTCGCCCTCCCGACCACCCGCCCGTTTGAGCGACAGCCATAAAGGATACAACCCTCAAAGCTGTCCGTCAACCCCTCTTCGCGAGGTCGTCGACGCTCCGTTTTCTGCGGGGCGCCAATGATACACCTTCTCGTTACAGCAGTCAACCCCCCTTGTGGCCCGTCTGGACCGGTCGAACGCACGTTCGGGCAATCGCTTAGGCTGGGTCGTCGGGAGCTGCCCTATATAAAGACGTGTCCGTCGGCGTCGCGGGGCCCTCACCCTGCGCTGCGCGCTGTCCCTCTCCCAAAACAACCTGGGAGAGGGACCGGGGCTCGCTTCGCTCGCGGCTACTGCGCGCGGGATGCCGGGGGATTGCTGGGATATCTATATAAGACGAGTGCAGCCGGGCCTCGCGTGAGGGACGGCTGCACATCGTATATATAAGGAGAGCGGTCGGGAACGTCGACGATCGAACCTGCCGGGATCAGCCGATGTTGGGGGCGGCGAAGACGGGGGCGACGACGAGGGCGGCGGCGCCGCGGAGGCGGGTCTGCTCGTCGTGGGGCTCGGGGATCACGGGGGTGGCGGCGGCGCCCTGGGTGAGGGTGCGCTCGGCCAGCGCCTCCACCACCTGGGGGCGGATCAGGTCCCACGCGCCCGCGACCTCGCCGCCCACGATGATGCGGGCGGGGTTGAGCGCGTTGACGATGGCCGCCAGCCCCAGGCCGATGTAGCGGCCGGTGACCTCGAGCGTGGTGCGCGCGGTGGCGTCGCCGGCGCGGGCGCGGGCGATCACGTCGGCCACGGTGAGGCGTGACTTGCGCACCTGCGCGTAGCTCTCGCGCGTGGTGAGCTCACGCCCCAGGTAGCGCGCCACCACCGCGGTGTTGGAGGTGAAGGCTTCCCAGCAGCCGCGCGAGCCGCACAGGCAGGCGGGCCCCTCGAGGGTGAGCGGGATGTGCCCGAACTCGCCCGCGGCGTCGCGGTGGCCGCGCACCACGTGGCCGCCCACCACCAGCCCCGCGCCCACGCCGTCGCTGAAGGTGACGTAGGCGAAGCTGTCCATCCCGTCGGCCGAGCCCTGCCCCATCCACTGCTGCGCCAGCGCGCAGGCCACGGCGTCGCGCTCCATGTGCACCACCACGCCCACCGCCTCTTCGAGCGCGCTGCGCAGGTCCACGTCGCGCCACCCCAGCGTGGGCGCGTTCACCAGCTTGCCGGTGGTGCGGTCCACCATCCCCGGAACCACCAGGCCGATCCCCTGGCACTCGCCCTCGGCCGAATGCGCGTCGAGGAGGCGGCGGATGCGGGTAGCCAGCGCCTGCACCAGCTCTTCGGGCTTCGCGGGGGTGGCCAGCAGCTCGGTGGCCAGCGAGCGGCCGCTGAAGTCCGAGAGCATCATCTGCGTTTCGGAGAGGCGCACGTCCACCGCCACGGTGAGCCGGTCGTGCGAGCGCACGTGCAGCAGCGTGGGCTTGCGCCCGCGAGGGCTGGCGCCGGTGGCGCCTTCCACCAGCAGCCCCTGCTCGATCAGCTCGTTCACCAGCGGCGTCACGATCCCCCGCGCCACCTCCATCCGCCGCGCCAGGTCGGCGCGCGAGATCGGCTGGTACTCGCGCACCAGGTTCAGGACGATCTGGCGGTTGATGTCCTTGGTGGTGGTGCGGGTGGCGCGCTGGAACTTGCGCGGATCGATCTTTCGCACGGCGGGGCGGGTGGGGGGAGCGCGGCCGAAAGCGGCGCCGCGGCGGGGGATGTGCCCCGGGGAAGCGCCGGTGCACGAATTTGTACGTTCGCCGTCCCAAAAAGCTTCGCGGCCCACATGGGCTCCCGCAAGATGCCGTGCGCGCCCCCCTGGACGCAAGCCGCAAGGCACGCGCGGCGCGCACAAAAGGGTTGCGGACCCGCCGGGGGCGGCTTATCCTGCCTGTGCTTTGTCAAGAAAGGTGACAAATCCCATCCAGCCGCGCTGCGGGGACGTTTTCCGCGGCGCCGGCTGCCCCGCGCAGCCCTCATCCGCCTCCTCCGCGCCCTTGCCCCTTCCCCCCCCGCACCACGTTTCCACCTCCGCCGCGGCGGCGGGTATCGGCTCTGCTTCCGCGTCACGCGCGGCTCAAGGAGAGAGCCTGCTGCTGGCCGGCGACATCGGGGGGACCAAGACGGTGCTGGCGCTGGTGGCGGAGCACGAGGCGGGGGCGCGGGTGGTGGCCGAGGCGACCTTCCCCAGCCGCGAGTACGGCTCGCTCGAGGCGGTGATCGCCGCCTTCCGCGCCACGCACCCCAGGGTGGTGAACCGCGCCGCGTTCAGCGTGGCGGGCCCGGTGATCGGCGGCGAGGCGCACATCACCAACCTGCCCTGGTGCCTGCGCGAGCGGCACCTGGCCGACGGGCTGGGCGTGGAGCGCGCGCTGCTGGTGAACGACCTGCAGGCCACCGCCTACGCGCTCCCGCACCTGGGCCCCGAGCAGATGACGCAGATCCTGCCGGGCGACCCCGTGGGCTGCGGCGTGCGCGCGGTGGTGGCGGTGGGGACGGGGCTGGGCGAGGCGATGCTGGTGCCGGGGCACGACGGGTACGTGGCCTTCCCCACCGAGGGCGGGCACACCGACTTCGCGCCGCGGGGCGCGCTGCAGCGGCGGCTGCTGGCCGAGCTGCAGCGGGTGCACGACCACGTGAGCTACGAGCGCGTGTGCTCGGGGAACGGGATCGCCAACCTCTACCGCTTCCTGGCCAGCCGCGCGCCCGAGCCGCCGCCCGCCTGGCTGGCCGCGCGCCTGGCCGCCGGCGGCGACGTGACGCCCGCGCTGGTGGACGCCGGGATGCGGAGGGAGGCCGCGTGCCCCGTCTGCCGGCGCACGCTGCGACTGCTGGCCGCGATCCTGGGCGCCGAGGCCGGCAACGCGGCGCTGCGGACGCTGGCCACGGGCGGCGTGTACCTGGGCGGCGGGATCCCGCCGCGCATCCTCCCGATCCTGCGCGGCCGCGCCTTCCGCGAGGGCTTCCTCCAGAAGGGCCCGATGTCGCGCCTGATGGCATCCATCCCCGTGTTCGTGATCCTGGAGCCGCGCGCGGCGCTGCTGGGTGCGGCGCGGTACGGGATGGAGATGCAGGGTAGTACGAGGTGCTAGGTGCTAGGTGCTAGGTGCTAGGTGCTAGGTGCTAGGTGCTAGGTGCTAGGTGCTAGGTGCTAGGTGCTAGGTGCTAGGTGCTAGGTGCTAGGTGCTAGGTGCAATGGGCTTCCCGTCCGCCGATGCTTGGCGGCGCCCGAAGTATCTGTGGCATAGGTCCGAGCGTCAGGCGGCCTGTCGCTCGCAGGCGGAGGAAAGAGCCTTCGGCCGCCGCCAAACGCTGATGTGGGGAGAGGGATCGGGCGAGCGGCGGCGCTCAGGATGACTTTCGGGTTGAGAGCAGCACGCGGGACCGCCAGCACTTCGCACCTGGCACTCAGCACCTAGCACTTAGTACCTACCACTTCGCACCTACCATCCAACCCGTCCGCCCGGTCCATGCCCGGGCTTCCCTCCCCGATTCAAGGAAGACCGACCGTGGCGCGCCTGACGACCATCGACTGGCTGGTGATCGCGCTGTACTTCGCCGTGACCGCGGTGGGCGCGGTGTGGGCCACGCGCAGGGAACGCGCGGGCGCGCAGGAGACCTCGGCCGACTACTTCCTGGCGGGGCGCAACACCGGGTGGTTCATCATCGGGGCCTCGCTGTTCTCGTCGAACATCGGCTCGGAGCACCTGGTGGGGCTGGCGGGGACGGGCGCCGCCAGCGGGGTGGCCGTGGCGCAGTTCGAGATCCTGGCGGCCTTCATCCTCCTGCTGCTGGGGTGGCTGTT
>DASWMA010000152.1:0-7649 GCA_036399995.1 Longimicrobium sp.
CGTCCCGGCCCTGCGGGCGCGCATCCCTCACGCATCGCGGCGTTTCCGCGTCCCCAGATGCAGGCTCGCGTTGCGCCCACAACGACGGAAGCCCCGCAAACTGCGCGGGGCTTCGGCCACACACAACCGCCGCGTCCGCCCGTCGCCTACCCGGCCGAGGCCAGGAAGGCGCGCAGCAGCTCTTCCTGGCGCGCGAACATCTCGCTCCCGGTGCGGTCGGCGCCCTCGGGGTGGTCGTAGCCGAGGACGTGCAGGGTGCCGTGCATCGCCAGCCGCAGCACCTCCTCGGCCGGGGTGGCCCCGAAGTCGGCGGCCTGGCGCAGCGCCTGGTCCACGCCCACGTACACGTCGCCCAGCGGCGGCTCGCCGGCCTCGTGCAGCGCGAACGAGATCACGTCGGTGGGGCCCTCGTGCTCCAGGTAGTCGGCGTTCAGCGCCGTGATCTCGCCGTCGCCCACCAGCGCCACCGAGATCTCCGCCTCCTCCACCCCTTCTTCGACCAGCACGTGGCGCACGGCCGCCTCCACCCGCGCGGTCTCCACCGGCGGCGAGACTCCCTCGCCCACGCTGACCTCCACCTCCAGCTGGTCCATCGCGCTCATCTCCGGCTCTCCCCCCCGGCCGCCGCGCCGGCGGGCGCCGGCTCGTCGCGCGCGCCGCCCGCCGCCTGCGCTCCACCCTCCGCCCGTCCGGCCGGCACGCTCCCCGTCCCGGCGTCACCGTTCCCCGCCTGCGGCGCGGAAGCGGAGCCTTCCGCGCTCCCGTTCGCCGTGCCGTTCACGGCGGCCGGGTAGTCCACGCGGTGGTGGTACATGCTCCCCAGCGCGCGCACCAGCACGTCCTTGGCGATGCTGATCTCCTTGAGCGTCAGCGGGCACTGGTCGAGCTGGCCGGCGGCGATCTTCCCGTTCACGATCCGGTCCACCAGCTCGCGGATCTTCTCCGGGGTGGGGTCCTGAAGCACGCGCGCGGCGCTCTCGACGCTATCGGCCAGCATCACCACCGCCACCTCGCGCGTCTGCGGGCGGGGGCCCAGGTAGGCGTAGTCGCGCGCCTCCACCCTGGCGGTGGGGTCCTTCTCGCGCGCCTGCTGCAGGAAGAACGAGATCGGCTGCGTGCCGTGGTGCTGCGCGATGAACGCCTTCACCGCCTCGGGAAGCTTGTGCTGCTCGGCCAGCTTCAGCCCCTCCAGCACGTGGCTGCGCACGATGGCCGCGCTCGTCGAGGGCTTCAGCTTGTCGTGCGGGTTGCGGCCGCGCGGCTGGTTCTCGATGAAGTACTGCGGCTTCACGATCTTCCCGATGTCGTGGTAGTAGACCCCCACGCGGGCCAGCAGCGCGTTGGCGCCGATCGCCGTGCACACCGCCTCGGCCAGGTTGGCCACGCTGATGGTGTGCGCGTACGTCCCCGGCGCCTCCAGGCTCAGCCGCTGCAGCAGCGGGTGCTTGGGGTCGGCCAGCTCCTGCAGCGTCTGGTTGGTGGTCACGCGGGTGAACCACTCCGCCACCGGCAGGAGCCCCACCGCCAGCAGCGACGAGCCGGTGGCGTTCACCGCCCCCCACAGCGCCGACCACGCGATCTCTTCCACCGACCAGGCGCGGAGCAGGCCCACGGAGAGCGCCGCCAGCGCGTACGCGAAAGCGATCAGCCCCACCACGATCCAGGTCTGCAGCCGGCGGTGCGCCAGGCGCACGGCGAACGCCGCGGCCGCGCCCCCCACCGCGGCGGTGAACGGCACCGCCACCCCCAGGAACGGCGCCTGCCCGCCCAGGATCAGCGCCAGCACCAGCGCCATGGCCAGCGCCAGCCGCCCGCCCCAGAGCACCGCGATCACCATCGCCGCGAAGGGGACGGGGATCAGCTCGGGCGGCAGCTGCAGCCGCGCGATCACCGCCGCCAGCGCGGCCACGATCAGCGTGAGCACCCCCATGAACACCACCGAGCGCCCGTCGCGGTACAGGTGCGCGCGAGAGAAGCGCATCAGCAGGGCGACGATGCTCAGCAGGAGCAGGTTGTACAGGATGGACCCCGCCGCGCGCCCCACCGTGCGCCCGGGCTGCGCCTGGTCGCCGTGCGACGAGAGCGCGGCCTGGTAGGCACGCAGCCGCTCCTCCTCGCGCTCGCCCACCTGCTCGCGCGCGCCCACGATCTTCTCGCCGGCCAGCACGCGGTACTTCACCCGGTCGACCGCGGCGCGGGCGCGGGCGCGGGCGGCCTCGGTCTCGCGCTCGTTCACCGCCAGCGAGGGCTCGAACCAGCGCACCAGCAGCAGCCGCTGCAGCTCGGCCGCGTCGGCCCCCGCGTCGGCCGGGAGGTACCCCTGCGCGGCGCGGTAGAACTGGTCGGCCGTCACCAGCGAGTCGGCCGCCACCAGCCGCTCGGCGCCGCCCAGCCCGCGCACCACCACCGCGCTGATCCCGCTGCGCCCCGGCGAGCTGGCCGCCACCCCGCGCGGCAGCTGCTCACGCACCGCGCGCTCGGTGGCCGACAGCAGCGCGGCGCGCTGGCCCGAGTCGGCCAGCACCGCCAGCCCGCCCAGCGTGCTGGGCACCCCGCTCTGCGACAGCACCTGCCGCAGCGCGGCGTCGCGCTCCCCGGGCTGCGCCTGCGCCATCGCGGCGGCGACGCGGAACACCAGGTCCCGCACGCCGTCGATCACGCTGTCGGCGGCGGCGGGGCGGTAGTCGTACACGGGGGGAACGCCGCGCGCGGCCTCTTCCTGCTCGCGGCGCAGCTCGTCCTCGGTCTTGGGGATCTGAAAGGGGATCGAGGCGATCACGTCGCCGGGAGCCACCACGCCGCGCTCCAGCACCCCGGGGCCGGGCGACGCGCCGCCGGGGAAGAGGACGTAGATCCCGGTGGCCACCACCAGGAGGACGGCGGCGCGGCGGGCGTGGTGCAGCAGGCGCGCGCGGCGGCGCCGGGGAGGGGGCTCCCCGGCGTCGCGCGGCACCGCGCGGCGTTCCGGCCCGGACCGCTCGGCCGTGGGCATCAGGCCTCTCCCGGCTCCTGCTCGTGGCCGCTGTGGGCGGCGTAGGCGCGGATGATCTCCTTCACCAGGCGGTGGCGGATCACGTCGGTGCCCTTCAGGTAGGCGAAGGCGATCCCGGGGATCCCCTTCAGCACCTCCTCGATCTGGATCAGGCCGCTGTCCTCGCGGCGCGGCAGGTCGATCTGCGTCTTGTCGCCCGTGATCACCGCCTTGCTGTTCAGCCCCAGGCGGGTCAGGAACATCTTCATCTGGGCGTTAGTGGCGTTCTGCGCCTCGTCCAGGATCACGAACGCGTCCTGCAGGGTGCGGCCGCGCATGTACGCCAGCGGCGCGATCTCGATGGCGCGGCTCTCCATCGCCCGGCGCAGCCGGTCCTGCGGGATCATGTCTTCCAGCGCGTCGTACAGCGGGCGCAGGTAGGGGTCGATCTTCTCCTGCAGGTCGCCGGGAAGGAAGCCCAGGTTCTCGCCGGCCTCCACCGCGGGGCGCGCCAAGATGATCCGCTTCACCCGCTTCTTGAACAGCGAGTCCACGGCCATGGCCACGGCCAGGTAGGTCTTCCCCGTCCCCGCGGGCCCGATGCCGATCACGATGTCGTTGTCCTCGATCGCGGCCAGGTAGCGGGCCTGCCCCTCGCTCTTGGCGGTGATCGTCTTCCTGGGCCCGGGCACCACCAGGCGCCCGGTCTGGGCCAGGCGCTCCAGCCCGCCGTCGCCGTTCTCGCGCGCGGTGTCGAAGAAGCGGTGCACGTCGTCGGTGCCCACGGGCTCGCCGCGGCGGGCCATCTCCACCATGTGCTGCACCACCGGCACGGCGCGCTCCACGCCGCTCACCGGCCCGCTCAGCAGGAGGTGATCGTCGCGCAGCACCACGCGCAGCCCCGCCAGGCGGCCCAGCTCGGTGAGGTTCTGGTCGTTCACCCCCGAAAGGGCCAGCGGGTCGGCGCCCTCGGCGGGCACCCTGTGCTGTACCGGCTGCTCAGCCATCTATCTACCTCCGAACCCTTCTTCCCTGTGCGTTGTCTCAAACCCACGGCATTTCAACCCACGGCGGGTTGAAACCCGCCGCTGAACCATCGGGAAGTCCGCCTTCGCGGACTGCACGCCGCCATCCAGGCGCCGGCCCCGACATCCGCCGAACCTCTGCCCCCGTGCACCGTCACCGCGGCCGAGCGACAGCCGGTAGTCCGCGAAGGCGGACTTCGTGTGGTCGTTGCAGCGGAATTCATTCGCCCTGGCGAGCCCGGCGCGTCCCCGCGGCACGCGGCGGGTCCCTTACGGCGGTCCCACGCCGGTCCCACGCCGGGTTGAAACCCGCCGCTGCAACTTCGGGAAGTCCGCCTTCGCGGACTGCGCGCCACCATCACCCCTTCGCGCGACCCGGTCACGAACCTCTGCCCCGTGCACCATCACCGCGGCCGAGCCACAGCCGGTAGTCCGCGAAGGCGGACTTCGTGTGGTTGTTGCAGCGAATTCATTCGCCCCATCGACCGCAGCCCCACGTCTCGACTGCCTGCGGCCCGGCACCGGACACCGGACACTGGGCACTGGGCACTGGGCACTGGGCACTGGGCACTCCCTCCCCCGCAGTCCCCCCCAAGAACCATTCCAAACGCCACGGGGCGAGGCCCGGCCATGCGCCGGTGCCCCGCCCGCTGCGTTGGACCTCCCGATCACCCTCCGCAGGATTGTTACGTCTCAACCTTGCGAATGTTCGCCTCCGCCAGCTGCTCGTCGGTCACGCGGGTGGGCGCGCCCTCGAACAGCGCCCGCGCGGTGGCCGTCTTGGGGAAGGCGATCACGTCCCTCAGGCTCTGCCCCCCGGCCAGCAGCATCACCAGCCGGTCGAAGCCGAAGGCGCACCCCGCGTGCGGCGGCGCGCCGTAGCGGAAGGCCTCGAGCAGGAACCCGAACTTGGTCTCGGCCTCTTCCTTCCCGATCCCCAGCGCCCGGAAGATCGCCCCCTGCAGCGCCGGCTCGTGGATGCGCACCGACCCGCTCGCCATCTCCATCCCGTTCCACACCGCGTCGTACGCCAGCGACCGCACCGGCCGGCGGTACAGCGCCCGCGCCGCCTCCGCCGCCGGGGCGCCGTCGCGGGTGGCCTCCAGCAGCAGCGCCACGTCGTCGGGGTGCGGCCGGGTGAACGGGTGGTGCTCCGACACCAGGCGGTCGCCGTCGGTGTCCCACCCGAACAGCGGGAACTCGGTCACCCACAGCCACGCGTTGGCCTGCGGGTCCACCATCTCCAGCTTGCGTGCCAGGTGCCGGCGCAGCTCGTCGAGCGCCGGCTCCAGCCCGGCGCGCACCTGGTGCGTGTCTTCGGCCACCGGCGCGCTCCCGCCCGTCGACCCGACGACGGGACCCACGCCCGCCGGGTCGGCCACGCGGAACTCGCCCACCACACCCACGAACAGGTCGCCCGCCTCCATCCCGGTGGCGCCGTAGAAGGCGTCGCGGGTGGCGTCGTCGAGCGCCTTGGCGAACTGGCCGCTCAGGCCGTCGTCGCCGCGCTTCACCCACAGCGCGCCGGCGGCGCCCCCGCGCTTCGCCACCTCCTGCAGCTCGTCGAGCTCCCTGCGCGACAGCCGCGCCCCGCCGGGCACGCGGATCCCGCGGATGCGCTGCGGCGTTCCCTCCACCTGCTGGAAGAGGCGGAAGTCCGCCCGCTTCAGCACGTCGGTCAGGTCCACGATCGGCAGCTCGAACCGCAGGTCGGGCTTGTCGGTGCCGTAGCGCGCCATCGCCTCGGCGTAGGTCAGCCGCGGGAAGGGGGTGGGGATCTCGATTCCCCCCACCTCGGCCAGGATCGCCGCCATCATCCCCTCGCCGATCCGGTAGACGTCCTCTTCGGTGGCGAAGGCCATCTCCAGGTCGATCTGCGTGAACTCGGGCTGGCGGTCGGCGCGCAGGTCCTCGTCGCGCAGGCAGCGGGCGATCTGGTAGTAGCGGTCGAAGCCGCTCACCATCAGCAGCTGCTTGTAGAGCTGCGGGCTCTGCGGCAGCGAGTAGAACTCGCCCGGCCAGTTGCGGCTGGGCACCAGGAAGTCGCGCGCCCCCTCGGGCGTCGGCTTGGTGAGCAGCGGCGTCTCGACCTCCAGGAACCCCTCGCCGTTCAGGAACTGCCGCGTGGCCTGCGCCGCCCGGTGGCGGGTGCGCATGGCGTGCTGCAGCTCGGGGCGGCGCAGGTCCAGCGAGCGGTAGCGCAGGCGCAGGTCCTCGGCCGGGAGCTCGTCGTGCGGGCCGTAGAACACCTGGATCGGGAGCGGCTCGGCGCGGGTCAGCACCCTCAGCACCGTCGCCCGCACCTCCACGTCGCCCGTGGGGAGGTCGGCGTTGTGCTGCCCGGCGATGCGGGGGAAGACGGTCCCCTCCACCTGGATCACGTCTTCGGGGCCCAGGCGGCGCGCCTCGTCCAGCGCCTCGGCCGGCGTCCAGGCGGGGTCGAAACTCACCTGCACCAGCCCCTCGCGGTCGCGCAGGTCCACGAACACCAGCGAGCCCAGGTCGCGGCGGCGGTGCACCCACCCCGCCACGGTCACCGGGTTGCCGGCGTCGCCCGCGCGGAGCGTGCCGGCCATCGACGTGCGGTACGCGGTCTGGCTCTGGAAAGTCATGGTCTCACGGCTTGGGCGGGCGCCACCGCGTGGGTGCGGCGCGCGCGCCACGACAGGAACGATCGATACAGGAACACCCCGGCCACCGCGCCCACCGCGTCGGCCACCCAGTCGCGCACGTCGGCGTGGCGGCCGGGAACGAACCACTGGTGCAGCTCGTCACTGGCGCCGTACAGCACGCCCAGCGCCACCGCCACCCACGGGAGCCGGCCGCGCAGCGCGTACGCGAACGCCGCGCCACCCACCGCGTAGGCGGTGCAGTGGTGCAGCTTGTCCCACCCCAGCGCCCAGGGCGCCTCCACCAGCATCTGCTGCGAAGACAGCCAGAAGATGGCAGACGCCCAGGCCAGGGCGGGAAGCCAGCGCAGCAGCCGCTCCCTCACGCGGCCTCGGCCTGGCTGATCAGCGCCATGAACTCGCCGGCCGAGGCGGCCTCCACCAGCTTCCGGCGCGTCTCCTCGCTGCGCACCAGCCGCGAGATCCGCGACAGCGCCTTCACGTGCGCTCCCGCGGCCGACTCGGGGCCCACCAGCAGGAAGAAGAGGCGCACCGGCTGCCCGTCGAGCGCCGCGAAGTCGACCGCCTCGGCCGAGACGCCGGCGGCCATGGTGAGCCCGCCGACCCCCTCGGCCTTGCCGTGCGGGATCGCCACGCCGCCGCCGATCCCGGTGGAGAGCTGCGCCTCGCGGTGGTGCACGGCGCGCAGCACCGCCTGCGGGTCGGCCACCGCGCCGCTCGCGTGCAGGACCGCCACCAGCTCCTCCAGCACGGCCTCCTTGGACTGCGCGGCCAGGGGCACGCGGATGCGGTCGGCGGCGAGAAGCTCGGTCAGCAGCACGGGTTGGCACGGTCACACAGGTCCCCCAAACGGCCCGGCCACGCGCTAGGGCGTGGCCGGTGCGGACCTTGCAACCTAACGCCCGCCGGGTGCCGCATCAAGCGCGCGCGGGAACCCTTTTCCCCCCGCGGTGAATCAAGAGGGTTCCGGCTCCGGCGCGGCGTTTCGGCGCGCCGGCACCGGGCGGCGCGAGGGCCGTTCGA
>DASWMA010000153.1:0-24037 GCA_036399995.1 Longimicrobium sp.
CGGAGATCGTCGACGGTCAGCTTCTCCATGCAGTCTCCCCTACAGCCGCTCGCCCATGTACCGGGCCAGGTCGACGCAGCGGTTGGAGTAGCCCCACTCGTTGTCGTACCAGGCCATCACCTTCACCAGCCCGCCGATCACGTTGGTCGTCGGCGCGTCCACGATGGACGAATGCGGGTTGCCGGTGAAGTCGATGGAGACCAGCTCCTCTTCCTCGTAGCCCAGGATCCCCTTCATCCGCCCTTCCGACGCGGCGCGGAGCGCCTCGTTCACCTGCTGCGCGGTGACTTCCTTCTCCAGCTCGGCCACCAGGTCCACCACCGACACGTCGGGGGTGGGCACGCGCATGGCGATGCCGTCGATCTTCCCCTTCACCTCCGGGATCACCAGGGCGGTGGCCTTGGCGGCGCCGGTGGTGGTGGGGATGATGGACATGGCGGCGGCGCGGGCGCGGCGCAGGTCCTTGTGGGGGAGGTCCAGGATGTTCTGGTCGTTGGTGTAGGCGTGCACCGTGGTCATCACGCCGCGGCGGAAGCCGAACTCGTCGAGCAGCACCTTCACCACCGGCGCCAGGCAGTTGGTGGTGCAGCTGGCGTTGGACACCACGTGGTGGTTCGCCGAGTCGTACTTCTCCTCGTTCACACCGAGGACGATGGTGATGTCCTCGTCCTTGGCGGGGGCCGAGATGATCACCTTCTTCGCGCCGCCCTCGATGTGCTTGGCGGCGTCGGCGCGCTTGGTGAAGCGGCCGGTCGACTCGATCACGATGTCCACGCCCAGGTCGCCCCACGGGAGCGCGGCCGGGTCCTTCTCGGCGAACACGCGCACCTCGTCGCCGTCCACCACCAGGGCGTTCTCGCGGGTCTCCACGGTGCCCGGGTAGTCGCGGTGCACCGAGTCGTGCCGCAGCAGGTGGGCGAGGGTCTTGGTGTCGGTCAGGTCGTTCACCGCCACGAAGTCGATGTCGGTGGCGCCGGCCTGCTTGGCGGCGCGGAGCACGTTGCGCCCGATGCGGCCGAAGCCGTTGATGGCGACGCGGATGGCCATGGCTTCCCCTTGCGGCTATAGACGAAGAAAAGAAGACGGTTCACGGGTCCCGAAGCACGCCCGGAGCCGGAGCGACCGACCGCTCCAGCTCCGGCACGACGCGCGCGAAGGTGACCACGCTCGCCACGCGGGCGCCGGCCTCCAGCAGCGCGCCCACGCAGGCGAGGCTGGTGGCGCCGGTGGTCCACACGTCGTCCACCACGATCACGTGCTCGCCGCGCAGCTCCGCCGCGCGCCCGGGGGGCACGGCGAAAGCGCGCGCTACGTTAGCCCGCCGCTCCCCCGGATGCAAGGCCGTTTGCGACCCCGCCGCGCGCGTGCGCTCCAGCACCCCGGTAGCGAGGATGCGACCCGAAATCCGTGCCACGCCGCGTGCCAGCAGCTCGGCCTGGTTGTAGCCGCGCTCGCGCAGCCGCGCCGCGCTGCTGGGCACGGGGATCACCAGCTCGGCCTCGGCCTTCACGTCGGCCGGCAGCTCCAGCGCCGCCATACGCGCGGCCATCGGCTGGGCGACGGCGGTCCAGCCGCGGTACTTGAGCGCGTGCACCAGCGCGCGCGGCACCTGACCGATGGCGTAGGCAGAGCGGATGGCGCGCACCGACGGCGGCCACTCGCGGCAGGTGCGGCAGGTAGGCGCGGGCTCGCGGTCGGGCGGCACCGGGCTCCAGCACCGCCCGCAGCGCGGGATGGGGAGCGGCCGGCAGCGCAGCCAGCAGACGCCGCACACCAGCCGCTCGCCGCTGGTGGTGGGGATCGGCTCGCGGCACGCCACGCACACCGGCGCGAACACCAGGTCCAGCGCCCCGCTCCACAGCCCGCGCGCGAGGTCGGCGGCCACGGAGGTGGTGGAGGTGGAGATCGAGAAGAAACGTGGCATCGGGATGGGGGTGTCGGTGAGAAGGCGTGGTGCGGGACGGGGAATATGCGAGTAAACTCGCGCTACAACGGCACACAGTCCGCCTTCGCGGACTTCTCCGGGGGCGATATCCGCGCGTGATGCCACGATCGGCCTCGGCCGATCTCTCATCCGCCGGTTGAAACCGGCGGCTGGAACTTCGGGAAATCCGCCTTCGCGGATTGTGGCCGCGGGATCGTGCCGCACCACACGACATCCGACAGAGCCGAAGTGCACGATGTGAACGGGGATGATAATTGGCGATCGACAATCTGTCACGGATGTGATTTTCATCCCATCGAACTCTCTGCGCCTGTACAGTTTGTCGGCACTTGTTGTGTGTCCGATTACGAGTGATTAGGTTGGGCTGTGCCACTTCACCCCTACACCCTCCCGGAGGCGGAAGAATGAAGAAACTCAGGCTGATCGTCGATGAGCTTCGCGTCGAGCAGTTCCAGACCCTTCCTCACGTCGCGGTGAGCCGAGGGACGGTGCAGGGTCACGACGATAGTACGAGCGGGGACGATTCGTACATTTCGTTCAACAACTCCGAATGTCGTTTCTGCCTGGATGAGCCGATCGGGCCGGGCTGAACACACCAGCCAATGAACGCAGACGGGGCGCCCCGGCCGATGCCGGGGCGCCCCTCCGTTTCAAGGGCACGCTCAGATTGCTTCTCGCGCAGCATTTTGGGCAGAACGCGGTGCGGCGCGCGGACCGAAGCATCGATCCGCGCGCCGTTCATCATCCCCGCCCTGCCGTTCCTGGGCCCTGGGGACTGGGCACTGGGCACTGGGCACTCCACACCTGGCACTCAGCACTTCCCGATCACCATCCCCCGCCCCCGCCGCCGCCGGACCCGCCGCCGCTCGATCCGCCGCCGCTGGAGCCGCTGGGCGAGCTCGACATGGTGCTCGCCGCGGTGCTGCTGAACGCGCTCATGTGCGAGGTGAAGTTCGACGTGCTGAAGCCGTGGTAGTGCGAGCCGGCGTACCAGGTGGGCGGCTCGCGGTACAGGTCCTGGAAGGCGCGTGCCCAGCGGCCTTCCACCCCGAACGCCATCGCGTGCGGCAGGTAGCGCTCGAACAGCTCGGGGCCGGTGATCATCATTCGGTAGCGGTCGCTCTCCACCTTGTCGAGGAACTCGCGGAAGCCCAGCGCCGCCTCGCGCGCCCGGGCGCCCTTCACCGTGCGCGCCGCCATCGCCAGCCCGAACCCGAAGATGATCACGCCCGCCCCGATCCCGCCCACCAGCAGCGGCATCGGGCGGAGCAGCGGATGCCCCATGTCGCCCAGGAACCCGGCGCCGAATCCGCCCACGATCGCCACCACCACCCCGATCGCCATCCACACCCCCTTCACCTCGTCGGGGTGCTTCAGGTAGTAGCCGCGCTCGATCAGCCGCCTGAAGATCGCCTTCTTGATCGGCGGGATCGACTTGTAGAAGCGGTGCTCGAGCGCCGACATGCGGATGCACGGCTGCATCTCGGCCGGGGCCGGATAGCCGCCGGCCCCACCCACCGCGTGCTCCCCGCCGGCCGCGCCGGTCAGCACCGCGTTGCGCACCGCGCCCCACGCGGGGCCCATCTGCGCGCCCTCGAAGAGCGCGGTGATGAACTCGCGCTCGTGCGGGAGCAGCTCTTCGGTCGACGGGTTGCGCAGGTGGAACACCCATTCGCTGGTGGAGAGGAGCCCGAAGAGGTGCTTGTTCTCCACCTCTTCGATCCCCACGTAGCCGCGCACCGCCAGGTCGATCAGCGTGCTGGTCACGTCGCGCAGGTCGGCGCTGTTGTCCACCAGCGTGCCCAACTCGGCGGGACTCATCCCGTCGGGCGGCTCGTACTGGACCACGACCGGCATCGAGCGCGGGTCGCGCCCCACCCGGTGCCAGCGGCGGAACATCAGGCCGAAGGCGAGCAGCGGCAGCAGCATCGGCCACCAGCTCATCGTCTCCTGCCGCCGCACCTGGGCGACGGAAGGGCGCGGCACCACGCCCGTCGGGAAGGCCACGGCGATGGTGAGCCCTTCGCGGGGGGACAGCGGCCGCGTGGCTTCGGCCTGCACGGTGCTGCCGCGCACGGTGAGGGTGGCGTCGCTCCCCTTGCTCCGGTCGTAGCCGGTGTAGGCCGCCTGCCGCAGCGGGACCACGCCCGTGGGAAGGGTGATGCGGGCTACCGCGCGCTCGATCGGAAACTCCCACTCGTTGCCGGTGGCGTTCCAGTAGAATTCGTCGAACTCGCCGTCCCCCGCCGCCGCGTCGCCCCTGTAGAAGTGGCGGACGCCGTTCAGCACGCGGTAGTGGATCATCACCGTGTGCGTCGCGTCGGACGCGCCGGGAACGCGCACCCGGATGCGGCGCGCGCCGTTCTCGCCGCTTTCGTCCCAGAACTCCAGCGGCCGCTGCTGCACGTCGGTCACGCGGATGTCGCTGATCCGCAGCTTCGCCCGGCGCCCCTGCCCGGTCTCGTGCTTGAGCGCGATGTCGCGGTAGATGCCGTTCCAGGTGCCGTCGAAGCGCGCGCGGATCACCTCGGTCACGTCGGCAGTGCCGTCGCCGCGCACAACCACGTCCACCACGTAGTCGGTGAGCGTGATCGAGCGCTCCTGCGCCGCCGCGGGGAGGGCGGCCAGCAGCAGCGCGAACAGCGCGAACAGCGCGGCCAGGGTTCGGCGCATCGTCGTCATCGGCGGATCGGTGGCGCGGCGGGTCAGAAGCTGACCTTCGGCGTCTCGCGCTCGGCGGCGCCGGCCTCGAAGAACTCGCGCCCCGTAATGCCGAACATCCCCGCCACCAGGTTGGTGGGGAACTGCATCACCTTCGCGTTCAGCTCGCGCACCACGGCGTTGTAGTAGCGCCGGGCGTTGGTGATCGCCTCTTCGAGCTTGGCGAGCTGCGCCTGCAGGTCGCGGAAGCCGCCGCTGGCCTGGAGCTGGGGATACGCCTCCACCGTGGCCACCAGGCCGTGGATGGCGGTGGTGAGCCGCGCCTCGGCCTCGGCACGGGCGGCGGGGCCGGCGCTGGCCGCCGACAACGCGCGGGCACGGGCTTCGGTCACGCTGTCGAGCGTGGTGCGCTCGTGCGCGGCGGAGCCCTTCACCGTCTCCACCAGGTTGGGCACCAGGTCGTGGCGCTGCTTGAGCTGCACGTCCACGTCGCTCCAGGCGTTCTGCGCCTGCAGCCGCAGCCGCACCAGCGAGTTGTACGAGAAGATCAGGAAGAGCGCGACGACCGCGACAACCACGATTGCTGCGATCAGCATCGGCGGGTCCTTCGTCGGTGAGGAGACTGCGCGGCCGCGGACGCGGCCCGGGAGCGGTACTGTACGACCTGCGGAGAGCGAAAGTTACAGCGGGACAGGGAGATAGAGAAAGGGCGGCGTGCGGCGCCGGCCGGGGAAGCGCGGCGGCTCACGCCCGAAAACGGCAGGTGTGGCGGGAGGAAAACGGGAACGGAGCCGCGGCTGCGACGGCATGATGTCCGCTTCGCTCACTGCGGCCGCGGCGCTCCGCAGCGAGGGCCGGTCGACGACGCGAAGTGGAACGGAACGGCCACGGGCGTGGTGCGAGCCGCCTCCTGCACGACTCTGCACCACGCCCGCGCCGTCCGCTCCACTTCAGCCGGAGTCAACCCATGGGAGCGACTCCGGCGCGCCGATCACTGCATGGTGATCGTGGGCCCACACCCGCCGCCGTGCGAGCAGAAGTCGATGGAGCAGTCGAACCGCGAGTTGACGCCGCACTCGTCGTACGAGCAGTCGGTGAACGACCAGCAGCTCGAGCTGCCGCTCGTTCCGGTGCTGTGGCCGTTGACGGTCCCGCGCTCGGTCGAGATCTCGGTGGTGGAGAACGACTTCACTTCCAGGTCGTCGAGCTTCAGCTTCTTCATCTCCGCCTCGCTAGAAGGAACGTGGTGAAACGGCTTCCGCGAGCCGCGCCGGACGGCCGTATGGGGACCGGCGGACACGCGCTGGGGATGCGGCGGTGCCAGCGCTACCTGGGCGGCGACGGTTCTCCGTTGCAGGAGGTGACCGAAAGACGGCCCGACCACACACCGCGGTTCGGAACCTTGATGTCGATGCGTCAGCGGGGGGATTTCTAACAGGCTGATCCGGTGCCGCGACAACTTGATCCGTGGGAAGGATCATCCAGCCGTTTTCGCTCAGAAAATCGCGAAACGCCGCAGGGCGGGGTGGCGGATTCATACCGTGTTACAGAGCATCATTCCGGAATGAAGATCCCGAAGGACATGTCTCACGCAGAGCAGCAGGGGAAGCAGAGAACAACCAGTCTCCTCTGCGTCCTCTGCTGCTCTGCGTGAGATTCTTCAGTCCCTGGAACCGGAACGATGCCCGGCAACGTCGCATCAGGCTCAAACGAAGAGGGCGGCCGCGTGGCCGCCCTCTTCGTTGGTCCCTCGGAATCGAGAGCGTCGTCGCCGCGCTCAATCCCCCGCCGTGGCAGCCGGCTCGGGGACCGGCTCGGCCTCCGGCGCGATCTCCACCACCATCCCCTCGGCGATGCGCCGCAGGAGCGACGGGTCGCGGGCGAGGTACTGGAAGACGGTGAGCGCGCGCTCCTGCGGGATGCCCAGCGGGCGCAGGTGGTTGTGCACCAGCCGCACCTCGCGCTCCAGCGCCCGGTTGCGCTGCTTGAAGTGGCGGACGATGGTGCGCTCGCTCCTGGCCACCTCCAGCAGCGCCCGGTTGCGCCGCGCACCCACGGCCGGGTCCAGGTTGGCATCGATGTCCGCCGCCGCGTCCATCACCCTGCCGAATCCGCCCACCAGCGCGGCGCGCAGGTCGTTCAGCTGCTCCCACAGCTCCGGCGGCATGTGGCGGCGGGCCACGCGCTCCCACAGCTCGTGCGCGGGGAGGCGCAGCTCGTCGTCCTCGATCCCCGCGCGCTGCCGCGCTTCCGCAACCTCGGCGGGGACGAGGGTGGCACCGAAGCGGGGGAAGGCGACCGGCGAGCGGATGCCGAACGCGGCGAACAGCGGCCGCACCTGCGCGAAGTACGCCGTCTCCGCCGGCCCGCCCACGTAACTCAGCGTGGGGAAGACGGCGGATTCGACCACGGGACGCAGGAAGACGTTGGGGCTCAGCGCGCGCGGGTCCTCCGCCAGCACGCCGCGCAGCTCGTTCAGCGTGAAGCGGCGGCGCGCGTCCTTCGCCTCGAAGCCGTCGCCGTCGCGGTACAGCCGCTCGCGCCCCGCGGGCCCGTGCCAGAAGACGTTGGTGGCGCCCTCCACGATCGTCACCTGCGTGGTGTAGCCGGCCGCGCCCAGCGCCGCCGTCTGCTCCGCCACCAGGTGCTCGTGCTGCGCCGCGTTCGCCAGCTCGGCCAGCAGCACCTCGGCCGAGGCGGCCTTGAGCGCCGGGTCGGCCGCGTCGGTCACCAGCAGGTCGAAGTCCGCGAAGAGCGCGGTGATCGCCGCGCGGAACGCGTCCGCCATCGTCACGCCGGGGCGATACGCCTCGCGGAGGATGCCGATCGCATCTCCCGGATCTCCATCCCCCGAAACGCCGCGGGCGAAGTCGGCCAGCGCGCGCTCCACGTCGTCGCCCAGCCGCATCTGGCTCATGGGCACGGCGGCGCGGGTGGTGGCGGCCACGGCCACGCGGCGCAGCTCGCCGTCGGCGCCCACGGCGTGCGCGTGGTTGACCTCGGCGAAGTCGTGGTCTTCGCTCGCCGCCCAGAAGACGGGGAGGACGATCACGCCGAGACGGCGCTGCAGCGCCTCGGCCAGGCGGATGGCGGTGAGGATCTTGTGGACGGTGTAGAGCGGGCCGGTGAAGAGCCCGGCCTGCTGGCCGGTGGTGACCATCGCGCCACCCTCGCTTACGAAGCGGCGCAGGCGCTCGGCGGCGCCGGGCGAGGTGGGGGTGAGCGCGGCGGCGGCGCGCTCGCGCTCGGCCCGGCCGAAGCGGGCCTGCACCTCGGCCAGCTTGGCGCGCCAGGCGCGCGGGTCGGCGGGGCCGCCCTCGTAGAAGGCGGCCGCGCGGGGATCTCCGGCCAGGTACTCCTGCACCAGCCGGGTTCCGCGCACGCGCTCGACGTGAACGTGCAGGCTCAGCGGGCCCTCCCCATCAGGATCACGCGGGGGGCGCCGGGGCCGGTGGGGCCGCCGCCGTAGTCGCCGAAACCGGCGAACGGCTCGATGTCCGCACGCCCCAGCATCTCGCCCAGCTCGCCGGGCCCGTACAGCCGCACCCGCTCGTAGAACACGCGGGGGAGGCGGCGTCCCTGCTCGTAGATCTCGATCGTCTTCTGCACCACGCGTCCCCCCTCCACCAACTCGCGGGTCTGCACCACGCGCCGCCGGCCGATCTCGACTTCGTCACGCGGGCGCAGCCCGGCGCGCACGCGGTCGGCGTTCAGGAAATCCACCGCGAACAGGCCGCCCGGCCGCAGCACGCGGCGGATCTCGGCCAGCACGCGAAGGTCGTCGTCCTCGTCGGGAAAGTAGCCGAACGAGGTGAAGAAGCTGGTCACCATCGCCACGGCCCCGCTCTTCACGGGCAGCACGCGCATGTCGCCGCGCACCACCGGCAGCCCGTCGCCCCGCGCCACCTGCAGCAGGTCGTGCGACAGGTCCAGCCCGAAGGCGCGGTAGCCGTGGTCGCGCAGGTGCTCCACGTGGCGCCCCGCGCCGCACGCCAGGTCCAGCACGGCGCTGCCGGCGGCGAGCGCGGCATGGCGTACGATCAGCTCCACCGCGCGCTCGGCCTCGTCCTCGTCGCGGTGCGGGTAGAGCCGCAGGTACTCTTCGCCGAACCAGTCTTCGAACCAGTCCTGCCCCGGCGCGTCGCCCGTGTTCATGGCGACAGGTTACACCGTTCCGGCCGTGCCCGGCAACCGCCCCCGCGAAATCGTACACCACTGAACCAATTTCGGATCACGGGGGCGAAAGGGCAATCACCCGGGTGCCTCCCCTGCGTCGCATCGGTGCACGACGGAGTTCCGGACCCGCCGTTTCTGCGCGCGGGCGGCTGAAGCCGCATGCTACAACGACAGGAAGCCTCGCAAACTGCGCGAGGCTGTGGGGGCGCTGCCGTGGCTCGCCGAGAGCGCGGGTTTCCGCGAGGAGCCCTTACCCTGCCGCTTCGCGGCTGTCCCTCTCCCAAAACAGCCTGGGAGAGGGACCTGGGGCGCTTCGCGCCGGCTACCGGATGAACGTGGAGCCGGGGCTCAGTCGCGGCCCTTGTGGTAGGGCTCGCCGCGCTGGATGGTGCCGGCGCGGTAGAGCTGCTCGGCCAGGATCAGCCGCGCCAGCTCGTGCGGCAGGGTGAAGGCGCCCAGCGAGAGCTGGTGCCGCGCGCGGGAAAGGATCTCGTCCGACAGCCCGTACGCGCCGCCCACCACGAAGGCCGCGCCGGGGCTCCCCCGCACGCCCAGCTCGCCCAGCCAGTCGGCCAGCTGCTGCGAGGTCCACGCCTTCCCCGTCTCGTGCAGCGCCACGATCTCCACGCCGGCCGGCACGCGCGCCAGCAGCCGCTTCCCCTCTTCGTCGCGGACGCGCGCGGCGTCGCCGGGGCGGCGGAAGGCCTCCTCCTTCACCTCCGCCACGTCGAGCGGAAAGTACCGCTTCGCGCGCGTCTCGTACTCCGCGATCAGCTCCGCGGCCGGCCCGCGCGCCCGCCCCACCGCCGCCACCACGATCTTCACGGATGATCTTCCGCCCGGTGTGATGATCGATGTCCATGCCCACCGCCAAGCTCCGGCTGGCGGCGGCGGATCGCAAGCGGCAGGCACCAGGCGCCGGAGTTGTCGGGGGCGAATGAATTCGCTGCAACAACCACACGAAGTCCGCCTTCGCGGACTGCCGGCCGCGGTTCATCCCCGGGCTTCGGTGCGCGGATCTGGCGCCGATGGCGCTTGCTGCCGAGGCTGATCGATCTCTCCCCCGCGCACTGCCATCTCGTCCGCACCAGTGGCTGTTGTCCGCGAAGGCGGACTTCGTGTGGTTGTTGCCGCGGATTCATCCGCCCCGTCATCCCTCCGCACCTCCGATCCGTCCAGCGGCCCTCGCCTTGCCCTACGTCGCCGGGCGGGTATCTTCGGGGCGAAGATGAACCCCGCTCACACAACTGCACGTTCTGGAGGGATAGATGCCGGACCCGCGCGTTTCCACCATGGCCGACGGCCTGATCGGCTCGGAGATCCTGCGCATCGCCGCGGACGTGCGCGCGATGCTGGCGCAGGGCGCCGAGGTGTGCAACCTGACCGTGGGCGACTTCGCCCCGGCCGAGTTCCCCGCTCCCCAGTCGCTGGTGGACGGGATCGTGGCCGCGCTGCAGGCCGGCGAGACCAACTACCCGCCCAGCGACGGCGTGCTGGAGCTGCGCAAGGCGGTTTCGTCGTTCTACCGCGAGTGGCTGGGCTTGGAATACGACGTGGAATCGATCCTGATCACCGGCGGCAGCCGCCCCGGGCTCTACTCGACCTACTCCGCCCTGGTCGACCCCGGCGACGCCGTGGTGTACCCGGTGCCCAGCTGGAACAACAACCACTACGTGCACCTGACCGGCGCGCGCGGCGTGCCCATCGTGACGCACGCGGCCGACGCCTTCCTCCCCACGCGCGCGGGGCTGGAAGAGGCGGTGCGCGGCGCCCGGCTGCTGGTGCTCAACTCGCCGCTGAACCCCACGGGCACCGCCTTCACCGCCGACGCGCTGGCCGGCATCTGCGACCTGGTGCTGGAGGAGAACGCCCGCCGCGGCCCCGGCGAGCGCCCGCTGTACCTGTTGTACGACTCGGTGTACTGGATGCTCACCTTCGGCGACACCAGGCACGTCAACCCCGTGTCGCTGCGGCCGGCGATGGCGGAGTACACCGTGTTCATCGACGGCATCTCCAAGAGCTTCGCCAGCACCGGCGTGCGCGTGGGATGGGTCGTCGGCCCGGCCGACGTGGTGAAGCGGATGGCGAGCATCGTGGGCCACGTGGGCGCCTGGGCCCCGCGCGCCGAGCAGATCGCGGTGGCGCACCTGCTGGGCGACCGCGCGGCGATCGAGACGTACCACCAGGCCATGCTGCGCGAGGTGTTCGACCGGCTCGAGGCGCTGTACGAGGGGATCCTGGCGCTGCGGGAGCGCGGCTTCCCGGTGGAGGCGGTGATGCCGATGGGCGCCATCTACCTGAGCGCCCGCTTCGAGCTGCACGGCACCGTCACGCCGCAGGGGAAGACGCTGGAGACCAACAACGACATCCGCCTGTACCTGCTGGAGGCGGCGGGGGTGGCGGTGGTGCCCTTCCAGGCCTTCGGGCTGAACGAGGAGACCGGCTGGTTCCGCCTGAGCGTGGGCGCCGTGAGCCGCGCCGAGATCGGCCCCATGCTGCAGCGGCTCGAGAGCGCGCTGGCCGCGCTGCAGCCGGTGGGCGCGGCGGCCTGAGCCCGCCATTCTCCAGACCAAACGCTCCACCCCTCGCTCCCTGGCGGAGCGAGGGGTGGAGTGTTTTTGCGGGGGTGGAACCCGGACCGGTCAGTGCACCGGGTACGTCACCATGCAGGTATCCTGCAGCAGATGGAACTCGGCGTCGCTCGCCGCGCGCGCCGCCGCCTGCCGGAGACAGGCGGCGTGCAGCCGCATGACGTGCTCGGCCTGGGCGTTCGACGGCATTGGCGAAACCGTCACGCGAACGTCCCGCTCGCTGCCGCCGCGGCTCACGCGGAAGGTGATCACCCGTCCAGGCCGCGGCTGCGTGAACAGGTACGGCACGCGCGCGTCGACCCCGTCCACCGCCACGATCACGTCCCCCGGGCGCAGCCCCGCCGATTCGACGGGGGAGCCCCGATCCACGCTGCGCACGACCGGCTTTTCGGGTGCCTTCTCCCCCGGCGCCGGACGGCCGCGCCCCCGCCAGCCGGGGTGGTTGGGAAACGACACGCGCAGCCCCAGCCATCCCGTGCCCGGCACGGGCCCGGACATGTGCATCTCCCGGCGCGGCCCGTAGCGCGTATCCAGCATGAACCCGGTCCACAGCCGGCCGGTCGAGTCGACCCGGAAGACAAGCGTGGTGTCGGGCTGCAGCGTGTCGGCGTGCGCGGCCGCCGGCGCGGTGCTGCCGGCCTGCGCGTTCCCCGCCCGCGCGGTGAGCCCCGCGACGATCCCCGCGGCCAGCCCGGCCAGGACGAGCGAGCGGCCGCGCAGGCGGTGGTGGCGATGTGCGATCATCGGTCCGAATCTCCCGGTGAATGGTGAGGGCCACGGTCCGCGGGCGCGGAGCACGCGGACTCGAAATACGGGAAAACCCGTAGCAAAAAGGCGGAGTCCACGCATCCGCTCCCCGTGCGAAGCGGTTCAGGCTCTCCGATCAGCCGGTGACCGGACCGGGCAAGGTGGTGGACCAGACCGGGACACAGTGTGGCGCGCCAGTGCCGCGCCCCGGCGCTGCACCCGCGTCGCGCATGCACGCCGCAACGGCACGGAACTGCTGCTCCACCTGAGCCCGCGTGGGCCGTGCGGGCACCACCAGGGTCACGGCGTCTGCCGCTTCCCGCCTGTGCACCTCCATCGTAACCTGCTGGTGCAGCCGCCTGTAGGTACGGAATGGCAGGCGCGCGTCTTTCCCGTTCACCGTCACGATGCTGTCGCCCGCACGCAGGCCGGCGCGCTGGACGGGCGAGGCGGGCCCCACGGTCTCCACCACGGGATAGGCGCCGGTATCCGCATCCGGGGAGCGATACGTGAACCCGAGTTCCTGGTACAGGTCGTTGTCCGTGATCGTCCACGTCCAGACCTCTTTGTTCCTGCGTACCCCGAACGACGCTCTCAGCGCTCCGTCCGGCAGTTCCTCGATCACGACCGTGGTATCGAGCGGGGCCGACGCGCCGGCTGTGGCATAAATGATGGGAAAGGTCCTGGCCGCCGGGGCGTGCTCCGGCGGCAGGGTGGTGGCGGTGTCGGATGCCACCCGGCACGCGGCGGCGGCTCCCGCGCACGCCAGCACGGCCAGCGGCAGCGCCCGCGCCACCCGCAGCCGTGGGCGCGGCGCGGTGATGGCCCGCAGCCGGCGCTCCAGCATCGACCTGCGCCCGCCCCACGCCAGGGCGGCGCGGAACTCCCGCCGGCCGGCCGTGTCGAGCAGCGCGTCCACGTAGCCGCGGCGGCTCTCGCCGGCCCACAGCACGCGCTGGTCGCAGTCGGTCTCCACGGCCAGCCGCAGCCGCGCATGCATCCACCACAGCGCCAGGCTCCACGGCATCGCCACCACCGCCAGCGCCGCCAGTGCCAGCAGCCAGGGGTCGCCCGCGGCCACGTGCTCGCGCTCGTGCCGCACGACCATCCGGCAGGTCTCCGGCTCGGCGAGCACCCAGCGCGGCAGCACGATCAGGGGGTCCAGCACCCCCAGCACCATCGGCCCCGCGCCCTCCGACACCAGCACGTGTGTGCCCACCACGCGGCGCACGCTGCCGCGCCCGCACGCCCGGCCCACGCGCATCCAGGCCCACGCCAGGGTGGCGAGCGTGGCGAGCGACGCCGCCATCCACCCCACCAGCGCCGCCGGCGGAAGCGGCCGCGGGCCGGGGAGCGCGGCCAGCGGGCTGAACCGCGGAGCGGGCGCCGCCGCCGGAGCGCCGGCCGCGGCCACGCCGCCCGCCGGCGGCGCGGCCGAAAAGTGAGCCGGCGGGATCAGCACGTGTGCGGCCGCCGCCACCAGCGGAAGCATGACCGCGCCGGCCATCGCCGCCGCCCAGATCCAGCGCCGCGGCAGGCGGAACCACGCCGCCACCGGCTCGGCCGCCACGGCGGCGAGCGCGAGCAGCACACCGGCCACCAGCGAACCGATCATCCAGCGCACCGTCATCGCGCCTCCTCCCGCTCATGTGCCGATGCCGCAACGGGTTTCCCCGTAGATCGAAGCCGCACCCCGGTCCACCCGGCAGGCCCCATCACGCGTCGTCCTCCAGCTTCGACAGGCGCCGGTCCAGCAGCTCACGCATCTCCTGCAGCTCGCCGGGCGGCAGGTCGCGCTCGGCCACCAGCTGGGCCAGCAGCATCGACGCGGAGCCGTGGAACACCTTCTCCACCAGCCGGTTCAGCACGCTGCCGCCCGCCGCTTCCTGCTGCACCACGGGATAGTAGCGGTACGCGCGGCCCTCCTTCTCGTGGCGCGCGTGCCCCTTCTCTTCCAGCGTCTGCAGCGCCCACAGCACGGTGGTGTACGCGAGCCTGTCCTCCAGCTCCTTGCGCACCTCGGCCACCGTCCCCGACCCAACGCGCCAGAGGATGCTCATCACGTCCATCTCGCGGTCGGTCAGCTTCGCTTCGTCGCTCATGCACGTCCGGATGGGGATGGGAATACGGGCTCACCCGTAGATTAATGACGCGCCCCGCCGCTGTCAACGGGTTTACCCGTAGATCAAGAACCGGGGCCGGGTGGATCGGGGTGTGGCGAGACCGTACCGGGCTCGCCACGATGCGAACGGAGCAGTCCGCGAAGGCGGACTTCCGGAAGTCGCAGCGGCGGGTTTCAACCCGCCGCCACGCGTACAAGCCCTGCGGCTCAGCTCGGCGGCTCGATCGCCTTTCCCTTCCGCCGCGCCCGGTTCAGGTACGGTCGCGAGGTGAGCGCGAAGAGCACGAAGCCCGAGGCGACCGTCACCAGCCCCAGCACCGAGAAGGCGCGGAGCACCAGGTTGTTGAAGTCGTCGCGCCCCCGGTAGTCCATGGTGTGCAGCATCCACAGGAAGTCGAAGGTCCGCCACGGGCGGTGGCGGATGCGCACCACCGTACCCGTCTCGGCACCCACGTAGGCGGTGGCGCCGCTGGGGTGATCGAACGAGACCGCCCACGCGGGAAGCGGCTGCTCGCGGTATTCGTGGTGCGCGCCCACGCTGGCCGGGGTCAGGTACTCCACCCCGCGCACCGGGGCCGGGTGCGCGAACTCGGCGCGCGCCATCCGGATCGCGTCGTCGCGGCTCACCGGCGGGCGCAGCGCCCCGGTGCGCGCGTCGGCCAGGCGCACGCGCCGGGCGGCGCCCCGCGGCGTGCGCGTGTAGTACGCCAGGCGGTACGCCGGCGCGTCCAGCACCCGCACCAGCTCCACGCTGGCGATCGAGTCCACGGGCTCGCTTCGGCGGATGGCGTTTAGCACCTGGCTGGGCGACACCAGCACGCCCTCCGCACGCAGACGGGGGCGCGGCGTGCGCAGGTGGTCGCCGTGGATCTCGTCCAGGTCGGTCCAGCTGAAGTAGAGCCCGCCGGCCGTCCACAGCAGGAACTGGATGCCGATGAACAGCCCGAGGTAGCGATGGATCCGGCGGACGGTGTAGCTCGGGCTTCTGCTGGGGAGCGGCATCCTGTCGCAGGACGATGGGGATGGTTTCCAGGGATTCTTCTCGCGACCCTCGGCCGGCCTTCTTTCGCCTACAGCTTGCGGACCCTCGCCACGGTGCCGCGGCCCTGCTCGTCCACCTGCACGCGGACGGCGTATTCGGGCGCGCGGCGCGGGTCGCGCTCGCCGGTGGGCTCCAGGTCGGGCTCGTCCACGCACCACACCAGCTGCTCGCGGTAGATGAACACCGCGTACCCCGGGTTGGTGGTGTCGTCGCCGCGGCCGCAGACCACGCCGCGCTCGCCGTTGATCTCCGCCAGCTCGGGGTTGTCGCTCACCACGCGCACCACGTCGTCGAAGTCGAAGCGGAAGGCGGCGGGGTCCGGCGGCGGCCGGTCGTATTCGTCCCACGCGGGGTCCGACGAATCATCCGCGGGACGCGGTTCGTCGCGGCCGCCGCGCTTGCGGGTGACCAGCTCCAGGTAGCGGTCGCGCGGCTCGCCCGTCAGCCCGTCGATGCCGTGCCTGGGCAGCCAGCGCAGGTGCACGTACGCCGCCCCCAGCAGCGGCAGCGCCAGGAACGCGTACGCCCATGCGCGCCCGGCCGTGGCGGAGAGGCCGAGGACGATGGCGAGCATCACCGCCACCTTCAGCACGCGCCGCCACTTCGGCTTGTGCGCCTCGAAGTGGCCGAAGAAGATGCCGCCGATCGCGAAGATCGCCAGCACCACCGCGGCATCGAGCCAGAGCGTGTCGGTGTTCCACATCGTCGGAATCGTCGTCGTCGTTGCGTCAGGAAGATCAGAGCGGAACGTAGACGACTTCGAACTCCGGCCCCAGCTCTTCCTGGATGGTGGCGAGCAGCTCCTGGGCGGCGGCGGCGAAGCGCGCCTCCTCTTCGGGCGTCCAGGGGCCGGGGTCGGGCGGATACTCCCAGTTCAGCGACTGGTCGTGCCACACGCCCATCTCCTCCAGCCGCTCGCGGGTCCTGGCGGTCAGCGGCAGACGGTCCTCGATGGGGCCCACGTCGAAGCGGTCGAGCGCGGCGTCGTTGCCGCACCACAGCGAGCCGCACCCCCACTCGAACATCAGCCGGATGCGGTAAAGCCCGGGCTGCCCGGCGATCCGCTGCGCGTCGGGCTGCGTCATGCGGCGATCGGGTCCAGCGAGTCACCGGCCAGGAGCAGCTGCGGCACCTGCGAGAACGAGTACGTCCCCGAGCCCGCGTCCAGGTCGAACACCCACACCATGTCGAAGCGGCTCCCCGGCCAGCTCTGAGGCACGGTGGTGTCGTTGCCCACGATCTGGTTGGCGATGCCGGGGATGGCCTCGTGCTGCCAGCAGATCAGCACCACGCCGTCGCTGGCCATCGCGGCGTCCACCATCGCCGTCTCGTCGCCCTTGAGGTAGCTGGTGTTCGTGGTGATGCCGAGCCTGGCCGCCACCGCGCTTACCGTCTGCTCGGGCCGCTCGCTGTGGCTGTGGTGGCCCACGCCCGCCGCGAACATCACCTGCGGCACGGCCAGCTCCGGCGCCTGCAGCGGCCCGCGCGCCGGGGCGAACAGGCACGCCAGCGCCCCCGCCCGCTGCCAGCCGAGCGGGATCAGCGATTCGGGATCGGCGTCGCCGTCGACGTCCACCCCCTGCGGAGGCGGTGTGTCGGCGGGTTTCTCGGCATGGCGGATCACCATGATCTTGCTGGCGGCGGGTGTGCTCATGATGGGGCGGGGAGATGAGAATGGGAAAGGGGCGGAATCCGGAACGGGGTACGAATGCGGCGCACCGCCCGCGCGCACAAGCTTCGCGAGCGTCAGCCGCGGGGGGCGGAGGGGTCGTGGCGCCAGAACCGCATCGGGCGGGTCACGCCGGGGAGCGAAAGCTCCAGCACCAGCGAGTCGGCCGTGAGCTTCACCACCCGCCCCTGCCTGGCACCGTTGAAATCCTCGAACTCCATCACGTCGCCCCGCCGGCGCCAGGTGTAGCGGTAGATCGTGTCGACCTCGCTGTCGAACACCGCCTGGGCCGAGTCGATCCCCAGGGTCAGCTCGCGGCCGTCGAGCTCGCCGTGCCGCATCCACTGGCCGGTGAGCACGGGAGGCTTCGCCGCGGCCGCCGGTTCGGGCGCCGCGCCCGAGCAGCCAGCGAGGGGGGTCGCGACGAGTGCCGCAAGGATGATTCGTGAGAGCATGGAGCCCCGGGTTCAGGTCTTCCGTGCGTAGCGGAGCATCACGTTGCCGGACGGGTACGTCTTCGCCTCCTGCAGGTCGAGCGTCACGCCTTTCGCCACCCCGCTCATCAGCGGCTTGCCGCTGCCGAGCATCACCGGGCAGACCAGGAACTGGTACTCATCGATCAGCCCGGCCTCGGTGAGCTGCGACACGATGGAGCCGCTGCCCATGACCATCATGTTCTTGCCCGGCTGGCTCTTCATCGCCGCGATCTCGCGCGGGTCCAGCTCGGCAATCACGCGCGAGTTCCGCCAGGTGACCTCGCCCCGGGTGCGCGAGAACACGAGCTTCTGCGACGCGTTGATCCACTCGGCGATCGCGCGGATCTCGGGCGAGCGATGCCCCGGGGCGTGCGGATCGGGCGAGCTGTCCGAGTCGTCGAGCGCGTGCGGCCAGAAGCTTTCGAACATCTCGTAGGTGCGGCGGCCGAACAGGAGGGTGTCGGACTCGCCCAGGCTGGCCGCGGCCTCGCGGTCGATCAGTGGCTCGGGCACCACCCACCCCAGGCTTCCCGCGTCGTCGGCGAACCAGCCGTCGGCCGACACCTGGTTGAACATCACGATCCGTCGCATGGTTCCATATCCTCCGGCGCCTGACGTGGACTGCCTGCGGTTCACCGCCCGTCTCCCACGGTTCACCCGCGCGGAACCGGCGGTTGATCCCGCACGGCTTGACGCAGGGAGCGGTGTGGGCGAAACGTGGCAGCTTCGCGGGCCGCGCGCCACGCCCGCGGCCTGCCCGTACGACGCCGGTTCCGCCCACACCCGAACGGAGTGACCTGATGGATGCTGGGCACGAGGCCGCCCGTCCGCGCCGCTGGTGGCGATGGTGGGTGATCGCGACGGCGTGGTGGACCATCGAGGGCCTCACCGACGTCACCGGCTACTACCGGATGGTGCAGGGCTCACCCGACGCGCTGCCCTTGCCCCAGGTGCTGCGCGAGGTGATGAGCAGCGCGTGGCTCTGGATCCCCGTCACGCTGCTGGCGCTGTGGGCCGCGGACCGCTGGCCGCTGGAGCGCGACTCGTGGCGCCGCCACCTGGCCGTGCACGGCGTGCTGTCCGTGTCGGTGTGCGTGCTGCGCGCGGTGGTGGTGGTGGCGCTGAACCCGTGGACGGGGTGGTACCGCGAGCTGCCCCCGTTCGGCGAGGTGCTGCTGACCAGCTTCATCAACAACCTGCTGCTGTACTGGATGCTGGTGGGGGTGGGCCACGCGCTGGTGTACGCGCGGCGCTACCGCGAGCGCGACGAGCAGCTCGCCCGCGCCGAGCTGCACGCGCTGCGGATGCAGCTCCACCCGCACTTCCTGTTCAACGCGCTGAACACCGTCAACGCCTACGTCCGCGCCGACCCCGACACGGCCGAGCGGATGATCGCGCGGCTGGGCCAGCTCCTTCGCCACGCGCTCGCCGGCGGGGGAAGCCAGGAGGTGCCGCTGGAAGAGGAGCTGCGGATGGCGCGCGCGTACCTCGAGATCGAGCAGGCGCGCTTCGAAGACCGGCTGCGCGTGCGGTGGAGCGTGGACCCGGCCACCCACCCGGCGCGCGTCCCCTCGCTGCTGCTGCAGCCGCTGGTGGAGAACGCGGTGCGCCACGGCATCGCCCCGCGCGCGGCCGAGGGGACCATCGAGATCGCGGCCGAGCGGCGCAACGGCACGCTCCACCTGTCGGTGCGCGACGACGGTGTGGGCATCCCCCACGGCGGCGCGCCGGGCGAGGGCGTGGGGCTGGCCAACACCCGCGCGCGCCTCAGGCAGCTCTACGGCGCGCGCCAGAGCCTGGAGCTGGTGCGCGGCCCAAACGGCGGCGTGTGCGTGGAGGTGAGCCTCCCCTTCCACGAGTCCACCGGCGGCTGAAGCCGCAGCAACAACCACGAAAAGCCTCGCAAACTGCGCGAGGCTTCAACACCACGACGCATGAATCCCAGCATGTCCACCGACGATCCCATCGCGGTGCTGATCGCCGACGACGAGCCGCCGGCGCGGCGCGGCATCCGCGCGCTGCTGGAGCCGCACGCCGACCTGCGCGTGGTGGGCGAGGCGGGGAGCGGGCGCGAGGCGGTGGACGCCATCCGCGCGCTGCGGCCCGAGCTGGTGTTCCTGGACGTGCAGATGCCCGAGGGCGACGGCTTCGAGGTGGTGCGCACCATCGGCGTGGAGCAGATGCCGATCACCGTGTTCGCCACCGCCTACGACGCGTACGCGCTGCAGGCGTTCGAAGCGCACGCGCTGGACTACCTGCTCAAGCCGTACGACCGCGCGCGCTTCGACGACGTGCTGGCGCGGGCCCGCGCGCAGGTGCGGCAGGCGCGCGGGGCGGGCGCCGACCCGCGCCTCCTCTCGTTCGTGCGGCAGATGGAGGAGCGCACGCGCCACCTGCGCCGCATCACCGTGCGGGTGGGCCACCGCGTGCGGCTGGTGGACGTGGACGACGTGGACTACTTCGAGGCCGAGACCAACTACGTGCGCCTGCACGTGGGCGCCGCCTCGCACCTGGTGCGTGACACCCTCACCTCGCTGGAGGGCAGGCTCGACCCCGCCCGCTTCGCCCGCGTCCACCGCTCGCTGATCGTGAACCTGGAGCGCGTCGTGGAGGTGGAGCCCCTGTTCGCCGGCGAGCACGTCCTTTCGCTGCGCAACGGAAAGCAGCTCACCACCGGCCGCACCTACCGCGCACGCGTGCAGGAAGCGCTGGGCCTGCGGCCGTGACGAGGATTGCCAGCAGTGACCTCGGGCCGTCGAGCCTCGCGCGGTTGGCGAGGCTTTTCGTCGTTGTTGCTGCGGCTTCAGCCGCCGGTGGACGATGCCTCGCTTTTCATCCAGGCCGATCACACCGCATCGTCCCCGCCCTGCGGTTCGCGGGAGCGGGCCCACCGTTGGCGGGCGCGGCTCCGCGGGTCGTCCCCGCTCCGTATCTTCAATCCACGGCGTCGTTTACCCTTCCGGTGCAAGGCACGATCATCGCACCCAACCGGGAGGGACGTATGCAAGGGAAGCAGGTCAGGATGACTGGAGTGATGGCGATGCTGGTGGCGGCGGTGCTCGCCGGCTGCGACCGCGCGGGCGACGTGGCGGGGCCGGCGGCGGCGGCGAAGGGCGCGGCATCTCGGGACCTGCAGCCCACGACCGCCGAGATCTTCGCGCAGGGGGTGATCTCCGACGCGCGCGAGCAGTGGCGCATCACCTTCACCGCGGACGGGAAGACGGCGTACTTCGCCAGCAGCGGCCAGTTCTTCCCCTTCACCCGGCAGGCCACCATCTACGTGTCGCACCTGCAGGGCGGCACCTGGAGCACGCCGCAGGTGGCGCCGTTCTCGGGCACGTACAGCGACATCGACCCGTTCATCTCGCCCAACGGGCAGCGGCTCTACTTCTCGTCGATCCGCCCCGTGGACGGCGTGATGCGCGGCGACATCGACCTGTGGATGGTGGAGCGGACCGCCACCGGGTGGAGTGAGCCGATCCACCTGGGCCCCGAGGTCAACTCCCCCGCCGCCGACGAGCTGTACCCCTCCGCGTCGGCCGATGGGACGCTGTACTTCGCCAGCGGGCCGTTCTTTCCGCAGCCAGGGCGCCACTTCGACATCTACAGCGCCGAGCGCGACGGCGACGGGTTCGCGCCGCGGCAGGCGCTGGGCGGCGGCGTGAACACCGCGCCGGTGGCCGGCGGCGGGCTGCAGGACGCGTGGGAGTTCAACCCCGAGATCTCGGTGGACGGCAAGACGCTGCTGTTCACCTCGCTGCGCCCGGGCGGCTACGGGCTGGGCGACCTGTACGTGAGCCACCTGCACCAGGGCCAGTGGAGCCCCGCGCGCAACCTGGGCCCGCGGGTGAACACCGCGGCCGACGAGTACCACCCCACGCTCTCGCGCGACCGGCGCACGCTCTGGTTCGTGCGCCGCACCCACCCCGTGCCGGGCGACTTCTACCACATCGCCACCTCGTCGCTGGGCGGGCTCTGAAATCATCTCACGCACAGCAGCGGAGAACGCAGAGAAGAGCGAAGTTCCTCTGCGTTCTCTGCTGCTCTGCGTGAGCCATCCAGGCGGTTCTTTCGAAGCGCGATCAGCGCTGCGTGGCGGCGAGCTTGGCGGCTTTGGTGACCAGGTAGTTCCGCTCGGGGATGCTGGCCGTCCCCTCCGCGGCGGCGCGGTAGTGGGCGATGGCGCGCTGGGGGTCGCCGGCGCGCTCGTACAGGTGCCCGCGCACGGCGTCGAGGCGGTAGTGGCCGCGCAGCCGCGCGTCGCCGTCCAGCGCCGCCAGCAGCTCCAGCCCCGCCTGGGGCCCCTGCACCATGGCGGCGGCGATGGCGCGGTTGAGCGACACCATCGGGTTGTCCGACATCCGCTCCAGCACGCCGTAGAGCGCGTGGATCTGCGCCCAGTCGGTGTCTTCGGCGCGCGCGGCCTCGTCGTGGATGGCGGCGATGGCGGCCTGCAGCTGGTACGGGCCCACGGCTCCCCGCCTGAACGCATCTTCCACCAGCGCCACCCCTTCGGCGATCAGCCCCCGGTCCCACAGCGCGCGGTCCTGCTCGTCCATGGGGATCAGCTCGCCGTGCGGGCCGGTGCGCGCGGCGCGGCGCGCGTCGGTCAGCAGCATCAGCGCCAGCAGCCCGGCCACCTCGCCGTCGGCCGGGAGCAGGGCGTGGACGGCGCGGGCCAGCCGGATCGCCTCGTTCGACAGGTCGGGACGGTTCAGCTCGGCGCCGCTGCTGCTGGTGTATCCCTCGTTGAACACCAGATACAGCACGTGCAGCACGGCGCCCAGCCGCTCGGCGCGCTCCGTGCCGCCCGGCATGCCGAACGGCACGCCGGAGGACTTGATGGTCCCCTTGGCGCGGCTGATCCGCTGCGCCATGGTGGCCTCGGGCACCAGGAAGGCGCTGGCGATCTCGGCGGTGGTCAGGCCGCCCACCGCGCGCAGGGTGAGCGCGATGGCCGACGCCGGCGTGAGCGCCGGGTGGCAGCACATGAACAGCAGCACCAGCGTGTCGTCGGCGTCCACCCCCACCTCGCCGTCGGGCGGCGGCACGAACGCCCAGTCGGCCCACACCTGACTGGCCACGGCGTCTTCGCGGCGGCGGCGCGCCATCTCGCTGCGGAGCTGGTCGGTGATGCGGCGGAGTGCCACGTGGTACAGCCACCCGCGCGGGTTGGCGGGGATGCCCTGCGCGGGCCACTGCGTGGCCGCCGCGATCAGCGCCTCCTGCACCGCGTCTTCCGCGGCGTCGAAGTCGCCGTGGCGGCGGGCCACCGCGCCCAGCACCTGCGGCGCAAGCTCGCGCAGCAGGTGCCCGACGGCCGATTCCACCGACGCGGCTGTCACGCGTCCGACGGCGGCCCGCTCATCACCTCGCGAACCTCGATCGGCATGTTCAGCGGGGCGCCGCCGGGGCCGGGCGCGGCGGAGGCCTTCGCCGCGATCTCGAGGGCACGCTCGTGCGTGTCCACCTGCACGATCCAGAAGCCGGCCAGGAACTCCTTCGACTCGGGGAAGGGCCCGTCGGTGACCGGGGCGCCGTCCTTCCCGGCGCGCACCAGCTTCGCCTGCCCCGGCGCGGCCAGCCCCTGCCCGTCCACCCACTCGCCCGCCTCCATCAGCTCCTTGTTGAGGGTGTGCATGAACGCCATGTGGGCCTTGAAGTCGTCGGGCGACCAGTCGTTGATCTTGTAGTCGCCGGTGCCGCCCGGGGCGTGCATCATCAGCATGAAGCGCATGGTTCGTTCTCCGTCCGTAGGGTTGGGGGCGCCCTGTCTGGCGCGTGCTGGGGGGGCCGTCGTCGGCCCTTGCGTAGAGAAGTCGGAGCCGGCCGCGCGTTCTCTACATGGCTCGACGGATGATTCAAACATGGACACTCGAACGCAACCCACGGACGTCTGCGCACGCAGCAGAACCTCGCCGGTCGGCGCGCCGCACGACCCGCGACGTCACCCCGAGGCCCGATGCGAATCACAAGCGGCGGCGTGCGGATACGGGTATCACCAGACCTGGGCGACTCATCCGCCGGGCGAGGTGAACGAGAAGACCTGCCACGGCTTCCCGTGCAGCTCCATCGAAGCCGGCTCCACCAGACCGCCGGTGAACGCGTCGATGGCGGCTCTCCAGAAGGCGAGCGCGGGGCGGTTCGCCTCCAGCACGCGCACCTCCCACGGCCCGGGAAAGCGGCGCCAGGTCTCGTGCGCCACCGCCGTCCCGATGCGCCGCCCGCGGTAGCCGCGCACGATGAAGAACTCCGCCATGTCGTACACCCGCGGGTCGCCGCTGACCAGCGAGCCTTTCGACACGAACACGAACCCGGCCAGGTGTCCGTTCACTTTCACCAGGAACGGGAACCGCGTCTCCTCCGTCCAGTACACCGACAGCCCGTTGTGCCCGAAGCGGCCATCCGGCCGAAGCTGCACGTCCACGAACTCGCTGAAGTCGTGCGCGTACAGCTCCAGCAGGTTGCCCAGCACGGGCTCGTGCTCGGCCGCGGCGCGCACCACTTCAACGCCAGCGGGAAGCGGCTCCCCGGTCGGCATTCGTCTCCAGAGGCAAACGGTGTCGGGGTGATGGAAGCTGCGCCTTTCGCGCGAATGGCGAGCTCCG
>DASWMA010000154.1:0-16300 GCA_036399995.1 Longimicrobium sp.
GCGTGCCTGGCCACCGGGATCGAGTTCAAGATCGTCCCCTCCATCCGCGAGCTGCTGGACGGGCGCGCGCGGCTGGGGCAGCTGCGCAGCGTGCAGATCGAGGACCTGCTGGGGCGCGACACGGTGGAGCTGGGGCTGGACGGCCCCCGCGCCGAGCTGCAGGGGCGCACCGTGCTGGTCACCGGCGGGGCGGGGTCGATCGGCAGCGAGCTGGCGCGCCAGATCGCCGGGTGCGGCCCGGCGCGGCTGGTGGTGCTCGACCAGGCCGAGAGCCCCCTCTACTTCGTGCACCTCGACCTGCTGCACGCGCACCCGGGGCTGCGCATCGAGGCGGTGGTGGCCGACGTGACCGACCAGGGGCGGATGGAGGGGGTGTTCTCGCGCTACCGCCCCGACTTCGTCTTCCACGCCGCGGCCTACAAGCACGTGCCGCTGATGGAGGCGAACGTGGTGGAGGCGGTGCGCAACAACGTGCTGGGCACCCTGACCGTGGCCGAGATGGCCGCGCGCTTCGGCGCCCGCAAGTTCGTGCTGATCAGCACCGACAAGGCGGTGCACCCCTCCAGCGTGATGGGCGCCACCAAGCGCGTGGCCGAGCAGGTGGTGCTGGGGTGGCCGGCGCTGGCCCGCTCGCGCACCGACTTCCGCGCCGTGCGCTTCGGCAACGTGCTGGGGAGCGAGGGGAGCGTGATCCCCCTCTTCCGCCGGCAGATGGCCGCGGGGCAGCCGCTGACGGTGACGCACCCCGAGGTCACCCGCTACTTCATGACCATCCCCGAGGCGGTGCAGCTGGTGCTGCAGGCCGGGGCGCTCCCCGAGGCCGCCAGCCGCATCGCCATGCTCGACATGGGCGAGCCGGTGCGCATCGTGGACCTGGCCGAGAACCTGGTGCGGCTGTCGGGGCTGGAGCCGTACAAGGACGTGCCGATCGTGTTCACCGGGCTCCGCCCGGGCGAAAAGCTGCACGAGGAGCTGATGAGCGACCGCGAGGAGACGGGGCCCACCGCGATCGCCAAGGTCCGCGTGGTGCAGAGCGGCGAGCCCGACCGCGACACCCTCACCGCCGGGCTCGACCGGCTGGGCGCGGCGGTGGCGGTGGGCGACGCCGCCGACTCGCTCACCGCGCTCTGCGACCTGGTCCCCGAATGCGTGTCGCCGCTGCGCGAGCGCGGCGCGGGGTCGCCCGCGGCCGCCGAGTAGAGGAGCGGCGCCCGCGGGTTGCGGGCGCCGCTCAGTCCGTTACCTTTCTAGCCTTCAAGCGGCCGCCGCGCCCTGCCGGCGCGGCGGCCGTGATCCCGGGAATGACGAGCAGACGATGAGCAGAGGTGAGCAGGGACCGGTGGTGACGCTGGCCGGCGGGGCGCGCGCGAGTGACGCCGCCGCCGGGCTGGCCGAGCGGATCGAGCGGCGCGAGGCGGTGGTGGGGGTGCTGGGGCTGGGCTACGTGGGGCTCCCCCTGGCGGTGGAGGTGGCGCGCAGCGGCTTCCGCGTGCTCGGCTTCGACATCTCCGACCACGTGGTGGAGCGCATCAACGCCGGCGAAAGCCACATCCAGGACGTTCCGGGCGAGGTGGTCGCGAGCTTCGTGGAGGGCGGGATGCTCTCCGCCACCAGCGACCTGTCGCGGCTCGACGAGTGCGACGCGGTGTCGATCTGCGTTCCCACGCCGCTGAACAAGACCAAGGACCCCGACCTGTCGTACGTGATCAGCGCCGCGCAGGCGGTGATGCACGCGCTGAAGCCGGGGCAGGTGGTGATCCTGGAGAGCACCACCTATCCCGGCACCACCCGCGAGGTGCTCCTCCCCGTGCTGGCCGAGACGGGGCTCCGGGTGGGCGAGGACTTCTTCCTCTGCTTCAGCCCCGAGCGGGTCGACCCCGGGAACACGGTGTGGCACACCCGCAACACGCCCAAGGTGCTGGGTGGGATCACCGAGGCGTGCCGCGACGCGGGGCTGGCGCTGTACTCGCGCGTGTTCGACGTGATGGTGCCGGTGGAGAGCGCCGAGGCGGCCGAGCTCACCAAGGTGTACGAGAACACCTTCCGGATGATCAACATCGCGCTGGCCAACGAGCTGGCGCAGGCGTGCGACCGGCTGGGGGTGGACGTGTGGGAGGTGATCGACGCCGCCGCCACCAAGCCCTTCGGCTTCATGAAGTTCACCCCCGGCCCCGGGCTGGGCGGGCACTGCATCCCGCTGGACCCGCACTACCTGAGCTGGAAGATGCGCACGCTGGCCTTCCGCACGCGCATGATCGAGCTGGCCAGCGAGATCAACAGCGAGATGCCGCACTTCGTGGTGCAGAAGGCGGCCGACTGCCTGAACGACGCGCGCAAGCCGCTGAAGGGGAGCCAGGTGCTGGTGCTGGGCGTGGCCTACAAGAAGGACATCGACGACCTGCGCGAGAGCCCGGCGCTGGAGGTGATCCGGCTGCTGCAGGAGAAGGGCGCCGAGGTGAGCTACCACGACCCCTTCTGCCCCACGATCGACGACGACGGCCACACGCCGATCCAGGGGCTGCCGCTGCGCAGCGTGGAGCTGACCGACGCCGTGCTGGAGGGCGCCGACCTGGTGGTGGTGGTGACCGACCACAGCGGGGTCGACTACGCCCGCGTGGCCGACCTGGCCCGGCTGGTGGTGGACACCCGCGGCGTGATGCGCAACCCGCCGCAGCACGTGATCGGCCTGTCGCGCCGCCCGCCGCCGCAGCCCAGGCTGCGGCTGGTCTCGGCCGGGTGATGCGGGGGCGGCAGACACGGGGCCCCACGCGATGAAGGTGCTGGTGGTAGCCGGGGCGCGGCCGAACTTCATGAAGGTCGCGCCCATCCTCGCTGCGCTCGGGCGCGCGGGGGACGAGGCGGTGCTGGTGCACACCGGCCAGCACTACGACGCGGCCATGTCGGACGCGTTCTTCGCCGACCTGGGGCTTCCCGAGCCCGCCTTCCACCTGGAGGTCGGGTCGGCTTCGCACGCCGTGCAGACGGCGCGCGTGATGGAGGCATTCGAGCCGGTGCTGAAGGAGGTGCGCCCGCACTGGGTGGTGGTGGTGGGCGACGTCAACTCCACCCTGGCGTGCGCGCTGGTCGCCTCCAAGCTGCGCGACGACCTGGGGTGCCGCATCGCCCACGTGGAGGCGGGGCTGCGCAGCGGCGACTGGCGGATGCCCGAGGAGGTGAACCGCGTGCTCACCGACCGGCTGTCGGACCTGCTGCTGACCCCCAGCCGCGACGCGCACCCCAACCTGGCCGCCGAGGGGATCGACCCGGCGCGGGTGGCGTTCGTGGGGAACGTGATGATCGACTCGCTGCTGGCGCAGCTCCCCGCGGCGCGCGCGCTGGAGATGCCGGCGCGCTTCGGGGTGGAGCGCGGCGCCTACGCGGTGGCCACGCTGCACCGGCCGTCGAACGTGGACGACCCGGCGGCGCTCTCGGCCGTGCTCTGCGGGCTGGCGCGCGTGGCCGCCGGGCTCCCCGTGCTCTTCCCCGTGCACCCGCGCACGCGGCGGCGCGCCGAGGAGTTCGGGCTGCTGCACGCGCTGGCGCCGCTGGTGGCGATGGAGCCGCTGGGGTACCGCGAGATGGTGGGGCTGGTGGACGGCGCCCGGGTGGTGCTGACCGACTCGGGGGGCCTGCAGGAAGAGACCACCGCGCTCGGCATCCCCTGCGTGACGCTGCGCGAGAGCACCGAGCGGCCGGTGACGGTGACCGAGGGAAGCAACCGGATGGCGCCCTGGCCGCTGACCGCCGAGGGGATCGCCGAGACCGCGGCGCGGGCGATGTCGGCCGGCCGCGACGCGGCGGGCGGGCGCCGCCCGGAAGGATGGGACGGGCACGCGGCGGACCGCATCGTGGAGGCGCTGGCGGCGCACGCGCCCGCGGCGGATCGGAACACGCACAACCTTGCAACCGAAGGCGTTTGATGTCCGTGGCGCTACTGGACCTGAAGCGGCAGTTCGCCCAGGTCGAAAACGACGTCCGCATCCAGATCGAGCGGGTCCTGCGCGAGCAGCACTTCATCCTGGGGCCCGTGGTGCACGAGTTCGAGGCGGCGGTGGCCGCGTACGCCGGCGTGGAGCACGCCATCGGCGTGGCGTCGGGGACCGACGCGCTGCTGCTGGGGCTGAAGGCGCTCGACCTGGAGCCGGGCGACGAGGTGGTCACCACCCCCTTCACCTTCTTCGCCACCGCGGGGACGATCCACAACGCGGGCGGGAAGGCCGTGTTCGTGGACATCGACCCCGCCACCTTCAACCTGGACCCGGCGCGGCTCGAGGCGGCGTTCACCCCCCGCACCCGCGCGGTGGTTCCCGTGCACCTGTTCGGGCTGATGACGGGGATGGAGCAGGTGCTGGAGGTGGCGCGCCGCCGCGGCGTGTTCGTGCTGGAAGACAGCGCGCAGTCGATCGGCGCGCGCGAGGTGGTGGGCGGCGAGTGGAAGAACTCGGGGCAGCTGGGCGACGCCACCGCCTTCTCCTTCTTCCCCTCCAAGAACCTGGGCGGCTATGGCGACGGCGGGATGGTGGTGACCCCCGACGCGGCCTTCGCCGAGCGCATCCGCCGGCTGCGCACGCACGGCGGGGTGAAGATGTACCACCACGACGAGGTGGGGCTGAACTCGCGCCTCGACGCGCTGCAGGCCGCCGTGCTGCTGGCCAAGCTCCCGCACCTGGACCGCTGGAGCGCCGCGCGCCGCGAGCACGCCGCCTGGTACCACGCGCGCTTCGAGGCGCTGGAGGCGGCGGGGCACCTGGCCCGCCCCGTGGTCCCCGCGACCAGCGAGTCGGTGTACAACCAGTACACGCTGCGCGTGCAGGGCCGCGACCGGCTGCGCGAGGCGCTGGGCGCCGAGGGGATCGGCTGCGCGGTGTACTACCCGAAGCCGCTGCACCTGCAGCCCTGCTTCCAGTACCTGGGGTACGGGCCGGGCGACTTCCCGCACGCCGAGCAGGCGTCGGCCGAGGTGCTGTCGATCCCCGTGTACCCCGAGCTGGAGGCCGACGAGCGCGAGCGCGTGGCCCGGGCGATCGAGCGCTTCTACGGGGGGGCGGCCTGATGCCCCGCGGCACGCGCGGGACCCATCCCGCGGCCCCGATCACCGGCCGTCCCATCCGCTTCGCCGTGGTGGGGTGCGGCCGGATCTCGGCCAAGCACTTCGAGGCGCTGAAGGTGCACGGCGAGCACGCCGAGGTGGTGGCCGTGTGCGACTGCGACGTGGACGCGCTGAACGCCGCCGCCGAGCAGACCGGCGCCAGGCCGTTCGCCCGCCTCGACCAGCTGCTGGCGGGCTCCGACGCCGACGCGGTGGTGCTGGCCACCCCCAGCGGGCTGCACGCCGAGCAGGGGATCCAGGTGGCGGCCGCCGGGCGGCACGTGATCACCGAGAAGCCGATGGCCACCCGCTGGAAGGACGCCAAGCGCCTGGTGCAGGCGGCCGACCAGGCGGGGGTGCACCTGTTCGTGGTGAAGCAGAACCGCCAGAACGCCACCGTGCAGCTGCTGAAGCGCGCCGTGGACCAGCGGCGCTTCGGGCGGATCTACATGGTCAACGTGAACGTGTTCTGGAACCGCCCGCAGGACTACTACGACAGCGCCTCCTGGCGCGGCACCTGGGAGTTCGACGGCGGTGCGCTGATGAACCAGGCCAGCCACTACGTGGACCTGCTCGACTGGCTGGTGGGGCCGGTGGAGAGCGTGCAGGCGATGACCGCCACGCTGGCGCGCCACATCCAGGTGGAAGACACCGGGGTGGTGAACGTGCGCTGGCGCTCGGGGGCGCTGGGGTCGCTGAACGTGACCATGCTGACCTACCCCCGGAACCTGGAGGGGTCGATCACCATCATCGGCGAGAAGGGGACCGTGCGGCTGGGCGGGGTGGCGATCAACGAGATCGAGCGCTGGGAGTTCGCCGAGCCCAGCGAAGACGACGAGCGGGTGCGCGAGGCCAGCTACGAGACGACCTCCGTCTACGGCTTCGGCCACCCGCGCTACTACGAGAACGTGATCGCCACGCTGCGCGGCGAGGCGGCGCCCGAGACCGACGGCCGCGAGGGGCTGCGCTCGCTGGAGCTGCTGATCGGCATCTACCTTTCGGCGCGCGACGGGCGGACCGTTTCGCTGCCGCTGGACTACTGAGCCCGGGCGATGAGCACCACGACCGACGCGAAGGGGTACTACGCGCACCCCACGGCGATCATCGACGACGGCGCCGAGGTCGGCGCGGGGACCAGGGTGTGGCACTTCAGCCACGTGTCGGCGGGGGCGCGGCTGGGGCCGGGGTGCTCGCTGGGGCAGAACGTGTTCGTGGCGCCGCGGGTCACGGTGGGGGAGGGGGTCAAGATCCAGAACAACGTCTCGCTGTACGAGGGCGTGGTGCTGGAAGACTTCGTCTTCTGCGGGCCCAGCATGGTGTTCACCAACGTGCGCACCCCGCGCAGCGCCTTTCCGCGCAACACCAGCGCCGACTACGCCGAGACGCGGGTGAAGCTGGGCGCCAGCATCGGGGCCAACGCCACCATCGTGTGCGGCACCACCGTGGGCGCGTGGGCGTTCGTGGCCGCGGGGGCGGTGGTGACCCGCGACGTCCCCGACTTCGCGCTGATGGCGGGGGTCCCCGCGCGGCGGATCGGGTGGGCGTGCGCCTGCGGGCAGACGCTGAAGCTGGAGGGGGGCACGGGGCGCGCGAGCGGCCGCTGCCCCGCCTGCGGGCGGGCCTACGAAGAGCGGGAGGGCGGGCTGGTCCGCGCTCCCCATGATGACGTGGAAACCACGGGCGCGCCGGCGCCCGCGGCCGGGCTGGCCGGCCGAGTGTGAGCGACAGGACGTTTGCGATGATCTGGGTTCTTCTTCCCGCCTACAACGAGGCCGACTCGCTCCCCCGCCTGCTCCCCAAGCTGGAGCGGGTGCTGGGCGCGCGCGGCGAGCCGTACCGCATCGTGGTGGTGGACGACGGCAGCACCGACACCACCGCCGCGGTGCTGGCCGAGTACCAGCGCACGCTGCCGCTGGACGTGGTGACGCACCCCATCAACCGCGGGCTCGGCGAGACCGAGCGCGACGGCTTCGAGTACGTGGCCGCGCGCTGCCGCGCCGACGACCTGGTGGTGCGGCTCGACTGCGACGACACCCACGAGCCCGAGTTCCTCGAGCGGATGATCGCCAAGGTGGAGGAGGGCTACGACGTGGTGAACACCTCGCGCTTCCAGCCGGGCGGCGGGCAGAGCGGGGTGAACGCGTACCGCGCCTTCATCAGCCGCAGCGCCAACCTGTTCATGGCCATGGTGTTCCACGTGCCCGGGCTGCGCGACTACTCGTGCGGCTTCCGCGCCTACCGCGGCCGGGTGATCCAGGACGCCATCCGCATCTTCGGCAACAACTTCATCCAGCTGCGCGGGCTGGGCTTCACCTCCACGCTGGAGATGGTGGTGAAGCTGCACCTGCTGGGGTGCCGCTTCGCCGAGGTGCCCTTCATGCTGCGCTACGACCAGAAGGCCAGCCCCAGCAAGATGGTGAGCAGCATCACCACCGTGGGGTACCTGATGATGGCCTTCCTGTACCACTGGCCGCTGGGCGGGTGGGCCAGCCAGTACCGGGGCCTGCGCCGGCTGTACCGGCAGGACCCCGAGCAGGCGGTGGGCCGCTTCGGGCTGCGCTCGGTCCGCCTGCGGCTGGCCAGCCGCATCGGGCTGTAAGGGGCGGCGATGTGCGGGATCTGCGGCATCCTCCACCTGGACCGGGAGCGCCCCGCCGAGGCCGAGCGGCTGGAGCGCATGGGGCGCAGCATGCGCCACCGCGGCCCCGACGGCGAGGGGGTGTTCCTCGACGGGCCGCTGGGGCTGGGGCACCAGCGCCTGTCGATCATCGACCTCTCCGACAGCGGGCGTCAGCCGATGACGCAGGAGAGCGGCCGCTACTGGATCACCTTCAACGGCGAGATCTACAACTACCTGGAGCTGCGCCAGCACCTCCTGGGGCGCGGGCACGTGTTCCGCTCGCACACCGACACCGAGGTGATCCTGCACCTGTTCGAGGACGAGGGCCCCGACTGCGTGCAGCGGCTGAACGGGATGTTCTCGTTCGCCATCTGGGACCGCGAGACGCGCACCCTGTTCGCGGCGCGCGACCGCTTCGGGATCAAGCCGTTCTACTACGCGGCGGGTGACGGGAGCTTCGTCTTCGCCTCGGAGATCAAGGTGCTGTTCGCCTCGGGGCTGCTGCGCCCGGAGCTGAACCCCGACGGGCTGGCCGACTACCTCACTTTCCAGTTCTGCCTGGGCGACAAGACGCTCTTCCGCGGCGTCCGCAAGCTCCTGCCCGGGCACACCATGACGGTGAACGCCGACGGCGTGGTCACCCTCCGCAAGTACTGGGACCTCGACTACACCATCGACACCCAGGCGTCGGAAGAGGAGCTGCAGCACAAGCTGCTGCGGCTGCTGGAAGACGCGGTGCGGATCCAGCTGCGGGCCGACGTGCCGGTGGGGGCGCACCTCTCCGGCGGGCTCGACTCGTCCACCGTGAGCTGCCTGGCGGCGTCGCTCCTCCCGGGGCCGCTGCACACCTTCACCGGCGGCTTCCGCGAAGGGGCGCAGTACGACGAGACGCGCTACGCCCGGGCCGCCGCCTCGGCCGCGGGGGCCGTGTACCACGAGGTGTTCCCCACCCCGCGCGACTTCGTGGCGGAGATGCCCCGGCTGATGTACATGATGGACGAGCCGGTGGCCGGCCCGGGGGGCTTCCCCCAGCTGCTGGTGTCGAAGCTCGCCCGCGAGCACGTGAAGGTGGTGCTGGGCGGGCAGGGGGGCGACGAGGTGTTCGGCGGCTACACGCGCTACCTGGTGGCGTACCTGGAGGAGTGCATCAAGGGCGGGATCGAGGGGACGCAGGAGGAGGACAAGTACGTCGTCACCTTCGAGTCGATCCTCCCCAACCTCACCGAGCTGCAGGGGTACCAGCCGATGCTGGCGCACCTGTGGAGCGACGGGGTGTTCGGCCCGGCCGACCTGCGCTACTTCCGGCTGATCGACCGCAGCGCCGGGCTGCAGGGGCTGGTGGCGCCCGAGGCGTTCCGCGGCTGCGACGGCTACACCCCGCTGGAGGCGTACCGCGACGAGTTCGCCCAGGGGCAGTGCCGCTCGCTGATCAACCGGATGACGCGCTTCGACCTGAAGACGCTCCTCCCCGCGCTGCTGCAGGTGGAAGACCGCACCAGCATGGCGGTGTCGCTGGAGAGCCGCGTCCCCCTCCTCGACCACCGCATCGCCGAGCTGGTCGCCTCGGTCCCCCCGCGCGTGAAGTACAGCGGCGGGCGGTCGAAGCACCTCTTCCGCGAGGTGGTGAAGCACGTGGTGCCGGCCGAGGTGTTCGCGCGGCGCGACAAGATGGGCTTCCCGGTTCCGCTCTCGGAGTGGTACGCCGCCGGCCCGGTGCGCGAGTTCGTGCGCGACACCCTGCTGCGCGGCACCGCCTGCAGCCACGGGCTGGTGCGCTCCGAGGCGGTGGAGCCGCTCCTCGACGGCGAGCGCGCCTACGGCCGGGCCATGTGGGGGCTGCTTTCCATCGAGCTGTGGATGCAGGCCTTCTTCGATGGATCCCACTGAGGTCCGGGAGCAGCTGGAGCGTGCCTGCCGCAGGGTCCTCAGCGAGCAGAACCGCGACCCGCACGCTCCCGCCCACGGCTGCTTCGACCGCCGCTTCTGGGGGTGGAAGCTGGTGGACTACGCCGAGGCCACCTTCCAGCGCAACCTCCTCCTCCCCGCGTGGATGCTGGAGCGGGGCGGCGTGGCCGACCCGGGCGAGCGCGCGGTGCTGACCGCCTCCGTCCGCTCGGGGCTGGCCTTCGCGGCCCAGGCGCAGCACGCCGACGGATCGTGGGACCAGGCCTTTCCGCACGAGCACTCCTTCGGCGCGGCGGCGTTCCTGCTGCACCCTCTCCTCGAGGGGTACGGCGCGGTCCGCGAGGCGTGCGACGCGGCGTTCCGCGCCCAGGCCGAGGCCATGCTGCGGCGCGCGGCCGACTTCCTCTGCGCGCACGGCGAGGAGCACGGGCACATCGCCAACCACCTGGCCGGGGCGGCGCTGTCGCTGGCGAAGGCGGGCGCGTTCTTCGGCGAGGAACGCTACGGCGCGCGGGCCGACCAGCTCCTGGGGTCGATCCTGGAGCACCAGTCGCCCGAGGGGTGGTTCCTCGAATATCTCGGTGCGGACCCGGGGTACCAGACGCTGTGCGTGTACTACCTGGCGCAGCTGCACGAAGCCCGCCCCTCGGCCGCGCTCGCCGCGGCGCTGGAGCGGGCGGTGGAGTTCCTCGCCTGGTTCGTGCACCCCGACGGCAGCTTCGGCGGCGAGTACGGGAGCCGGCGCACCGGCGTCTTCTACCCCGGCGGGCTGGCGCTTTTGGCGTCGAACGGGAACCGGACCGCGGCGGCGATCGTGGGCGCGATGCTGGGCTCGATCGCGGCGCGGCGGACGGTGACGCTCGACAACGTGGACGTGGCCAACCTGGCGCCGCTTTCCGCCAACTACCTGCTGCTGGCCGACCGCGCGCCGGGGATCTCCGGCGCGCCGCCGCCGCTTCCCCGCGAGCGCGAGGGGGCGGCGGATTTCGTGGAGGCCGGGATCCACGTGCGCTCCACCGCGCGCCGCTACGTGGTGGTGGGCGCCTCGAACGGCGGCGTGGTGAAGGTGTGGGACCGCGCCGACGGCCGGGTGCTGGTGAACGACGGGGGATACGCCGGCCGTGACGCGAAGGGCGCCTTCGTCACCACCCAGGGGACCGGGACGGGGAAGGCGACGGTGTCTGCCGACACGATCACCGTGGACGCGCCGTTCGTGCGGATGCCGCGCGCGCTCCCCACCCCCGCGCAGTTCCTGGTGCTGCGCCCGGTGAACCTCACGCTGATGCGCAGCGTGGGCGTGGGGAACGCGGTGAAGCGCGCCCTGGTGCGCCTGCTGATCAGCGGCGGGAAGCCGCTGCCGCTGAAGCTGCGCCGCACCGTCACCGTCGCCGCCGACCAGGTGAGGATCACCGACGAGGTGAGCGCGCCGGCGGGGGCGCGGATGCGCGGGCTGGAGTGCGGGCGCCCCTTCGTGGGGATCCACATGGCCTCGGCGCGCTACTACGAGCACGCGGGGCTGGCGGCGGCGGCGTTCCCCGCGCGCGCGGCGAACGTGGAGGAGCTGGCGCGCACCGGGAAGACGGCGATGGAGGTGGCGGTGTGAGCACGGACGTCGCCGCGGTCTCCAGCGACATCGACACCCTCCTCTCCAACTACAAGGGGATCGGGTGCCGGCGCGCGGGCGGCTACACCAAGGCCGAGCTGCGCATGGGGCTGGAGGCGTTCTCGCGCTTCCTGGAACCGTATGGCGCGAAAGCCACGCTGTTCATGGTGGGGCACGATTTTCTCCATGAGCCCAGCCACGACGCCATCCGCGCGGTCGCGGCCGAGGGGCACGAGATCGCCAGCCACACCATGACCCACGCGCAGGGCTTCCGCCTCCTCTCCGCCAGCGAGAAGGAGCGCGAGCTGGCGGGGATGGAGGAGGTGTGCGAGCGGGTGACGGGAACGCGGCCGGTGGGCTTCCGCTCGCCGGGGTGGAACGTGGGCGACGACGCGCTGCCGATCCTGAAGCGGCGCGGCTACCTGTACGACTCGTCGGTCTTCCCCACCACGCTGATGCCGCTGCTCAAGCTCCTGCACTGGAAGACCATGAGCAGCCGCTCGCCGGCGGACCGGACGACGCTGGGGCACGCGCGCTACATGGCGGCGCCCACCTCGCCGTACCGCACGTCGGGAACGACGCTGGGGCGGCGGGGGACCGACGGGATCGTCGAGTTCCCCATCACCGTGGTTCCGGGGGTGCGCATCCCCTTCTTCGCCACCTGGCTGGTGGCCACGGGGATGGGGGTGTTCACCCGGAGCTACCGCGTCCTGCGGGCGACGGGGCGGCCGGTCCAGTTCATGTTCCACCTGTCGGACTTCGTGGACTACGGCCACCCCGACCTGGCCGGCCAGGTGCCCACCGCCGGCGACGGCGTGTACGTTCCGCAGGCGCTGCTGATGCCGCTGGAAAAGAAGGTGGAGCTCTTCCGCCGCGCGATGGACGTGATCGCGGCCGACCACCGCTTCGTCACCCTGCGCGACTGGGCGGTGACGATCCCCTGAGCGGGGCGTGGCGGGCGTGGCACTTGGTCGGCGGACGGAGTTGCAGGACGAGGTCATGGAACCGCTCGCGCGCCCGGCGCGACGATTAATTCCGCGCGGCGCCTGCCGTGCCCGATCAGTGAGGAAGCGCAGATGGGAACGGAGCTGTTGCAGGCCGAAAGCGGGACCAAGCGGGCCGGGGCCGAGTTCTGGGATTCGAATCCGTGTGGAGGAGCGTGGCGCAGCTACCGCGAGTGGCTGGACTGGTACCGCGCCACCGAGCCGTACATCTACGAGATCCTCGACCGCTACGACTGGCGTGGCGTGGAGACGCTGGAGGTGGGGTGCGGGCAGGGGACGCTGGTGAACCACCTGGCGCCGAAGGGCGCGGTGATCACCGGGGTCGACATGTCGGAAGGGTCGCTGGCCCGGGCCCTCGCCGGGGCCCGCGAGCTGGGCCACGCCGACCGCGTGCGCCTGCTGCGCGCCGACGCCGAGCGCCTCCCCTTCGCCGATGCCAGCTTCGACGCGGCGATCTCGAGCGGAGTGCTGCACCACACCCCCGACACCCGGCGCGGGATCGCCGAGATCCACCGCGTGCTCCGCCCCGGCGGGCGGGTGGTGGTGATGCTGTACCGCCGTGGCAACCCCAAGTGGTGGGCCACCAGGATGGCCCGCGGCGCGTTCGGCGCGGCGGCGAAGGTGTCGAGCCGCCCGGCGGTGCTGATGGAGCGCCTGCGTGCACGCCAGGCCGAGGGCGACGAAGGGGGGACGGCGCTGCTGGAGCTGTTCGGGGTGCCGATCCTGAACGCCTACACCAACCGCCAGTGCAGGGAGATGTTCTCGGCGTTCACCGAGGTGCGGATCAGCAACCACCAGCCCGGGTTCCGCCGCCTGGCCGACGTCTTCCCCGCGCTGCGGAAGGTGGCGGGAGCGCTGGGGCGGGTGGACAGCGCCACACGTGGCCGCTGGGGCTTCTACCAGGTGATCGAGGCGCGCAAGCCGGCGTGACGCCACAGGGCGGTCGGCCGTGCATCGCGACGGCACCGCGCGAGGACGAAAGAGGCCCGACGGCGGGCGGTGAAGGGGTGTTGGTCGATGCCACCGCCCCGGGGACCCAGCCGCTGTCGCCGCGTCCGACGGATCGACCCTGATCCCGATCACCGGGCATCGTGCTGGAACGGGGGAGAAGACGAATCACGCGGAGTCAGCGGAACGACCAGGCAGCTTCTGGCGACTCCGCCGACTTCGCGTGAGATTTCTTCACCCGCCGATCACGAACCAACCACTGCACCCTGGGATGAACGAGGACAGGCGTGACTGATATGGGCATTCACCGGCGCGGCCGCGGCCGGTTCTCCACCGCGGGGCACCGGCTTCCGGAGGAACTGCGGAAGCCGCTGTCGTTCGTGCCGCACAAGGACGCGGCGTACGCCCGCGCGGGCACCCGCGCCGCATGATCCCGAGGCTGAAGCCGGCGCTGGGCGGGCGCGAGCTGGCGGCGCTGGCGCGGGTGCCCCGCCGCGGCGGCGTGGAGGCGTTCGAGGCGGCGTTCGCGCGCGAGATGGGGCAGCGGCACGCGGTGGCGTTCCCGTACGGCCGCACGGGGCTGGTGATGGTGCTGAAGGCGCTGGGGCTGGAGGGGCGCGAGGTGATCTGCCCCGCCTACACCTGCGTGGTGGTGCCGCACGCGGTGGTGCGGGCCGGGGCCGAGCCGGTGTTCGTGGACAGCCGCCCGGGCGACTTCAACATGGACCTGGAGCAGGCCCGCGCGGCGATCACCGAGCGCACCGGGGCGATCGTCGCCACCTCGATCTTCGGCTACCCGGTCGACCTGGAGCGCCTCGACGCGATCCGGCGCGACTTCCCCCACGTGCGCGTGATCCAGGACTGCGCGCACAGCTTCGCGGCCGAGTGGCGGGGCCGCCCCGTGCAGCGCGAGGGCGACGCCGCGATCTTCGGGCTGAACGTGAGCAAGCTGGTGACCTCCATCTTCGGCGGCATGGTCACCACCGACTCGGACGAGCTCGCCCACGGCCTGCGCGCGCTGCGCGAGCGCGAGGTGCACCCCGCGTCGCCGGCGAAGGAGGCGCGCCGGCTGGCCTACCTGCTGGCCGTGTACCCCGCCTTCTGGCCCCCGCTGTACACCCTGGTGAACGGGCTGGAGCGCTCGGGCGTGCTGGACCGCTTCGTCCGCTACTACGACGAGTCACAGATCACCATGCCGGGCGACTACCTGGAGATGATGACGAGCACGGAGGGATGGGTGGGGGTGGCGCAGCTGCGCCGCTACCGCGAGATCGTGGAGCGCCGCCGCGCGCTGGCCGCGCTGTACGACCGCGAGCTGCGCGGCCTTCCCGGGCTGGAGCTGCCGCCGCTGGTGGAGGGTGCCACCTATTCGCACTACGTGGCCCGCACCCCCGACCGCGCCGCCCTCCTCCGCGCGGCGCTCGGGCGCGGGGTGCAGCTGGGGCAGCTGATCGAGTACTGCATCCCCGCCATGCAGAGCTACCGCTCGCGCCCGGCCGCGCGGCCGGGCCCCTGGCCCGTGGCCGACGCGCTGTCGCGCACCACGGTGAACCTTCCGCTCGGCGCCGGCGAGCGCGGGGCCCGCAAGACGATCCGCGTTCTGCGCGAGGTGCTGGGATGACGCGCGACCTGCTGGTGGTGGGCGACGACCGCCTGGGCCGCAAGCTCCTCGCGCGGCTCGAGGGGAACGCGCGGGTGCTCCCCGTGTTCGACCGCTCGTCGAGCCTGAAGCGGGTGGTGAAGCTGCTGCGGCGCCGCGTGCTCTCGCCCGGCGGGGTGGCCCGGATGGCGCTGGCCGAGTACCGCCGCCCCGACTACCCGCGCCCGCCGCTGGGCGAGGTGCGCTCGAACGCCGACCTGGCCGAGCTGATCGCGCGCGAGAAGCCCGCGCGCGTGTACCTGTTCCGGGCGGGGCTGATCATCGGCCGCAAGGTGCTGGGCTCGGGCGCCGAGATCCTGAACGTGCACTGCGCGCGCGTCCCCGAGTACGGCGGCCTGGGCTCCATCGCCCGGGCGCTGCGCGACGGGGCGGTGGACCAGGTGGCGTCGCTGCACCGGGTGACCGAGGCGATCGACCGGGGCGAGGTGCTGGCCACCCGCCCGTACCGGCTCGACCCCGCCCGTTCGTATGCCGAGAACGAGAACGCGGCGTACGACGCGGGGATCGAGCTGCTGGTGGAGACGCTCGGCGGCCCGGGCGCCGCGGAGGCGCCGTGAGCGAGGCCACCGAGCCGCTCGCCACCGGCGCCGCGCCCGGGGCGCGAGGGCGCGGGCCGCGGGGCGTGCTCGCGCTGGTGGGCGCGCTGCATTCGGCTCCCGCGCTGCTGCCGCGCCTTCCGCTCACCCTGTGGCGGCTCGCGGGCGCGCTGCGGCCGGGGGGCGGCGGGGTGCCCGACCGCGACTTCCTGGCCTTCGGCGCGCGCGACGTGGGCTTCCGCCCCTGGTACGCGAAGATCGCGCGCGAGCAGGCCGAGCGCGGGCGCGTGGGCTTCGTGTGGGACGACGGCCTGGGGCTCCCCCTGGGGACGCGCTTCTACAACAACTGGGCGACCTACGCGCTGTACCGCGCGCTGGGGGCGCGCCGCTACGCGGCGCTCAGCATCGTGCTGTTCCTGGCCGCGTGCGCGCTTCCGCTGGCGCTGCGCGGCGAGGGGGCGATGGCCGCGGCGGTGGCGGTGCTGCTGGCCGGGAGCCCGGTGCTGCTGGCCGCCCAGCTCCACGGCGGCAAGCCCGAGGTGCTGTGGTGGGCGCTCTTCCCGCCGCTGGCGCTGGCGCTGTGGGAGGGGCACTGGCTGGCGGCCGGGCTCTGCTTCTCGGCCATCGCGATGGTGAACTTCACGGTGGCCTTCCTCTCGGGGGTCACGCTGCTGCTGGCGGCGGCCCCGTTCACCCCCGGGTGGACGGGGCTCCTCCTGCTGGCCGCCGGCTCGCTCCCGGGGCTGGTGAAGACCGCGCTGCGCCTGCGCCCGTTCCTGCGGGCGCGGATGCTGGGCTCGCTCGCGCGCGAGCAGAGCGACGTGGTGTCGGCCCCGGGCGACTCGTGGGCCGCGCGGCTGCGCAGGATGGGCACGCGCGACATGCTCTACTACGGGGGCGTCTACGCGGTGACGCTCGCCTGCATCGTGCCGTCG
>DASWMA010000155.1:0-18673 GCA_036399995.1 Longimicrobium sp.
TGCCAACCGCGCCGGGCCACCGCCGCGCCAGCCTTCCGCGCGACCCGTCGACGTCCGTCGGGCGCGGCGCCGTCCCGGCCCTCCGGGCGCGCATCCCTCACGCATCGCTGCGTATCCGCGACCAGGACAAAGCTGCGTACGCGCACCACGCGGGCCGCGATGCCGGAAAAGCGAGGGGAGCCCCGACGGGAGCTCCCCATGCGTCCAGGACGATCACGTCTCCTCAGAACCAGCGCCAGCGCCTGCGCTTCGGGCGGGGCGTCTGGGCCACGGCGACGATCTGCCCCGGCGTTCCGCTGGTCCACGAGGCCGCGGGGCACCGCACCGAATCCCAGGCGATGCTCACTGCATGCTGCTCGCGTTCGCCCACCTCGCGCTTGAGCGCCTCCAGCGCCGCGAGCTTGCGGCGGGTCGCGGCCTCGAACTTCGCCTCGAACTTCGCCTGGTCGGCACGCATCTGTTCGGCAAGGCGCCGAAAGAACTCACGGTCAGTCTCCGGAGTCATTGCTGCTCTCCTTCCCGATTCGCGTCATCAGTGCGTCGATCGTCTGCTGCAGCGTCGCCACCCGTTCACTCAGCGCGGCGATCTGCTCTTCTTCGCCGGTGGCCAGTTCCACCGTGGCCTTCGTTGCGCCGATGGCGCCGCCCACGCTCTGCACGCGCGGCAGGTCGGCCAGCACCAGCTGCTTCACGTGCTTCCACCGAAAGAACCGCGCCGTCAGCAGGGCGAACAGGCCCAGCCCGTCCACCAGCACCACCAGCGTGACGATCCGGAGCGCCCAGAAGATCGGCGGCCACTGAAGAAGACTTTGCATGCGCATTTGCAATCCGAAAGGGACTTGGCGAGCGACGAAGATGCTCGCGGGGTCATCATCCGGCAAGAGTTTTGTTCACTTCGTTCAGCGACGGACAGACAGGTAGGTCGTAACTGACTCCGTGACATCCACTTATCCTGGCACCGATACCCGATCCGCAGGATCCGTTGCTGGACCGGCATCGCTGATGGATCACACGGAGGGAACGGAGGGAACGGAGAACTTCATCGCAGTTCCTCCGTTCCCTCCGTTTCCTCCGTGTGAAACCCAGCAGTCTCCGGGCGGCACGTGAGCTTCCGGAGTCGGGATGGCCGCGGCTCCTCGGCGTCAATCGGCAGGTCACAACGAAAAGAGGGAGACCGCTCTGGCGATCTCCCTCCTCTCCGTCAGCCCGACCGTCTTACCGCGGAGCCCGCGGCGCCTGCGTGACCCGCTGCGCCGCCTCGGCCTCGCGGAAGAGCGCGGCCTGGGTGGGCGCCCGCTGCAGCAGCCGCAGCGACTCCTGCAGGGTGCGGTCGTGCGCGTCGTTGCGCTGCGCCGCCACCGCGCGGCCGAAGCGCGACACCGCGATCTCGTTGCCGATCTGCAGGTCGATCCAGCGCTGGCCGCCGGCCCACTGCTCGGGCGTGACCTCCACCCCGGCGCGGCGCAGGCGGTCGTAGAACTCCTGGCGCATCTGCGGCGTCACCGCGAAGTCGGCGCGCAGGCCGGGGGTGCGGCGCTCGAACTCGACCGCGTAGCGCAGCAGCACGTCGGTGTAGGTGCTGGCCTTCTTCGACACCGCCGTGATCAGCGCCCGCTCGGCCAGGGTGGTGGTGTCGCGCACGATCACGTCGGGCACGATCCCGCCGCCGCCGTACACGGTGCGCCCGCCGTCCGTCCGGTACGCGCGCCGCTTCGTGGTGTCGTTCTGCGCCGCGGCGCTGGTGTCGGCCACCGCCGAGTCGCCGCCCGCCTCCTCGTCGCGGTTCTGCCCGTCGGTGAACGGCTTCTGGATGCTGCGGCCCACGGGCGTGTACCACTTGCCGGTGGTCATCTTCAGGAAGTTGCCCCCCGACAGGCGGAACAGCGACTGCACCGAGCCCTTCCCATACGACGTGCTCCCCACCACCAGCGCGCGGTCGTGGTCCTGCAGCGCGCCGGCCACGATCTCGGCCGCGCTGGCGCTGTAGGGGTCGATCAGCACCACCATCGGCATGTCGTACGCCTCGTCGGTCGAGGCGCGGAAGGTCTCGCTCTCGCGCGCGTCGCGGGCACGCGTCTCCACGATCGCCTGGCCGCGGCGCAGGAACAGGTCGCTCACCGCCACCCCCTGGTCCAGCAGGCCGCCGGGGTTGCCGCGCAGGTCCAGCACCAGCTTGCGGGCACCCTGCGAGCGCAGCCGCTCGATGGCCGCGCGCAGCTCCTGCGTGCTGCTCTGCGAGAACACCGTCAGGTCCACGTAGCCCACCCCGGGCGCCGCCATGTACACGTACGGCACCGAGCGGACGTGGATCTCCTGCCGCGGGATGTTGAAGGTGATCGGCTGGTCGACCCCCACGCGGCGGATCTTGAGGCGCACCTGCGTGCCCACGGGGCCGCGCAGCTGCTTCACCGCGAAATCGTCGGTCCACCCCTTGGCGTCGCGCCCGTCCACCTCCAGGATGGCGTCGCCCACGCGGATCCCGGCGCGCTCGGCGGGGGTCTCGGGAAGGACGCCCACGGCGGTGATGTACCCCTCGCGCGGGGCGATCTGGATCCCCAGGCCGCCGTACTCGCCGGTGGTCTGCAGGTGGAGCTGGGCGTACTCGTCGGCCGTCATGAAAACGGTGTGCGGGTCGCCCAGCTCGTGCAGCATCCCCTCGATCGCCTTCTGGTACAGGTCGCTCTCGGAGTGCGGCTCCACGTAGCGCGTCTCCACGTACTGCAGCACCTCGTCGAAGATGCGCGCACGCTGGAACACGCTCTGCTGCCCGCTCACGCCCTGCTGCAGCAGCCAGCCGCCCGAGACCAGGGCCACGCCGGCCACCAGCGCGGGCCCGACGACGGTACGCTTGAGCTTCATCATGCCTCCGGAAGGTCACTCCCCTGGCGGCGCGCCGTGGGTGGCGGAAAACGCCGCTTCGGATCTGATAAACCCGCGCCCTGCAAAAGGTTTCGGGCACACGCCATCGGGCGCAAAGAACGGGCCGGGCGTTCGGTGCCCGATGTGGTGCGGTGACAAGGGTTTGGGGAGCCGCGGGGCGCGGGCGTGTCCCTCCGCTGCGCTCCGGTCCGGGCCGCCGCGCGCGGCAGGCAACGATACCGCAGGGGACAGGTGACAGGGGACAGGGGACAGCCGGCCCAGCGCGCGCCGTTCTCGGGTCCTCCCGTCCGACCGGCCCCACCCCGCGCGGCCGAACACGCTCCCCGCAAGTTGCCCCACTCGCGCCCGGATAGCAAATCCCCCCGCCCGGCCATCGCCGGACGAGGGGAAATCTGCACCGCGACGCACTCACGCACTCACGCACTCACGCACTCGTTCGCAGTTACCGCCCCAGCACCTGGAACGACAGCGAGAACCGCCAGTACGGCTCGTCGATCCCGGCCGAGCTGCCGCCGCGCCAGCCGCGCTCGGCCGCCACGTCGATCAGCGCCGCGCGCCCGCCGAACGACCAGCCGGCCCCGGCGCTCACCGCGCGCTCGTTGGGGTAGGCCGTCTCGGCGCCGCTCCAGCGGAAGGGGAGCTGCGCGAAGCGCGCGCCCAGCCGCAGCGGCACCGTCTTGCGGGCGAAGGTGAGGCCGGTGTACTCCACCCCCCCGGTCACGCTCGAGGCGTCCCGGGCGCCGCCGGTCAGCTCGTCGTCGAGCGACGACCACCCGGTCCAGCTGGCCGAGGCGGCCACGATGGTGCGCGGGTTCAGCCGCGCGCTGGCGCCCACGTCGGCACGCAGCGGGGTGTTGTAGTCCTTCACCGTGGCGGCCACGGTGCTGTCGTCGTCGGCCTTCGCACGCAGGCGGCCGCCGCCGTGCAGCGCCGCGCTCGCGCTGAACGCGGTGCCCGCCTGCCAGCGCGCGCCGATCCCCCCCGACACGCCGCTGTACGCGTACGTCACCGAGCTCTGCGCCGTCTGCAGCCCGCTGATCTCGCGCACCGTGCTGTCGTGCGCGGCGCCGGTGAACACGTCCACGCTCGCGCCCAGCGACAGCCGCTCGGTCACGCGGTACCCCACGCCGCCCTGCAGCCGCGCGATCCCGCCCGACGAGATGAAGCGGTCGTTCACCTCCACGCGGCCCGTGGACAGCGTGATCGAGTCGGTCTGCTGCACCTGCCAGTGCTGGTCGAGGTACGAGCCGTACCCCACCTGCACCGCCAGCCGCGGCGACACCGGGAACACCCCCAGCAGCAGCGGGAAGCGCGCGGTGGTGCCGCTGGTCTCCACCCCGCTCCCGGTGGCCGAGTAGAGGTCGGGCTGGAACGCCACGATGAAGCCGGCGGCCGGGATCCCCGCGGCCGACGCCGGGTTGATGAGCGACGGCGCGGGCTCGGCCAAGCCGGTGGTGATCCCGCCCAGCCCGCGCGAGCGGGCCTCCAGCGGCTCCAGCGGGTACCCCAGCCCGCGGCTGGCCAGCACCGACTGCGCGCCGGCGGGGGCCGCGGCCAGCAGCGCGGCCGCGGCGGCCGCGCAAAGTCCAGCACGAATCATGGCAGCTCCGGACGGGTTTGGAGCGTGTAGACGAAGCGGAGGCGGGGGAGTGCGTCGAAGCGCGCCATCCCGAAGGTGCGCGAGGCGCCCAGCCCCACCGGCGGCGACTCGCCCAGCAGCGCGAAGTCGAGCTGCAGCGTGTCGCGGTTCACCGCGTCCTGCGCCTGCAGCGTCAGCGGCAGCTCCACCAGGGTGTCACCCGGCGTGAAGACGACGTACTGCGTCTCGGGGCGGCCGGCCACCAGCGGGTCCAGCGCCAGGTGCCCCAGCGGGGCCCGGCGCCCCAGCTCGGGCTCGGTGATGGTCCACAGCGTGAGCAGCAGCGGCCGCAGCGGGTCGAAGCCGGCCGGAGGCGCCTGCGGCTTCATCAGCAGCGACACGCGGTTCAGTTCCACGTCGCGCAGCCGCACCGTGGGGCAGGTGGCCGGAGGGGCGCAGCCGGGAAGCGGCTGGTCGAAGTCGACCCCGAACAGCGACCGCGCCGCCAGCACCCCGCCCGCCGCGAAGCTCCCCGCCGGCAGCGCGGGCTGCGGCGTGAAGACGAAGAAGTTGGCGGTGGGCTGCACGTTCACCGTGATGGTGGTGTCGCGCTCGGCGTTCGAGGGCTTCAGGTCGAGCCGCAGCACCGTGCTGGCGATCTGCAGCCGGGTGCCGGCCTGCGCCGTGGTCAGCAGCACGCCGGTGGCGCTGTCGGGCTGAAGCGCCCGCGCCACCGCCGTGTCCAGCGCGATCACCACGGTGTCGCTTCCCGGGTGCACGTACCCCGCGGCGCCCAGCAGCGCGCCGCGGGTGCCGCCGGGCTGCGTCCAGGGCTTCTCCACGGCCCCGGTGTCCACGGCCAGCTCCCAGGTGGCGCTCACCGAGTCGAACGCCTGCGCCACGCGGTAGAGCTGAATGGTGGTGGGGGTGCCGCGCAGGCTCCCCAGCGAGTCGACCGCGATCACCAGCCGCGCCGAGCGGATGCTGAACGCGGCGTCGGTGCGGGTGGTGCCGCTTTGCGAGTAGGTGAGCGTGTCGGGAACGTCGTAGTCCTGGAGGGCGTTCGCGTTCAGCGCCCCCTGGTACTGGTTCGCGATCACCACCTGGCCCAGGGTGCGGGCGCTCTCGTACCCCTGGAACACGCCCAGCGGCTGCAGGAACTGCCCGGCGGGGACGATCACCTCGAGGGTGACCGGCCGGCTGCCGCCGGGAAAGAACGGGTCACCCGTCAGCGTGGGCGTCTGGTCCTTGCAGGCGGCGGCCGCCAGCAGGGGCAAAAGCGCGAGCGCCGCCCGCGCGCGAACAGAGCGTAAAAGCATTCGGTGCTGCTTGTTGGTCAGGGTTCGGTGCCGCCCTGGTCCTGGCGGTACACACGCGGGAGGCGCGGGGCCAGCCCGGTCAGGATCTCGTAGCTGATGGTGCCCACGCGGGCCGCCACCTCGTCCACCGTGATCCGGTCGCCGCCGTCGCGGCCGATCAGCGTGGCCACGTCGCCGGGCGCCACCCCGGCGATCCCGGTCACGTCCACCACGGTCACGTCCATGGAGATGCGCCCCACGATGGGGGCGCGCCGCCCGTGCAGCAGCGCCTCGCCCCCGGCGGGGGCCAGCGCGCGCCGCAGCCCGTCGCCGTAGCCGATGGCCAGCGTGGCCCAGCGCTCGCGGCCGGCGGCGCGGTGCGTGGCGCCGTAGCCCACGGTGGCGCCCGGCTCGGCGTCGGCCACGCGGATCACGCGGGCCCGCACGGTGGCCACGGGAAGCGGGTCCACACCCGGGCCGGCATTGCCGCCGTACAGGAAGATCCCCGGGCGCACCAGGTCCATCCCGCAGCCGCCCAGGCGCACCGCGGCGGCGCTGTTGGCGCAATGGAGCACGCGCCGCGGGGCTCCGGCCGGCTCCGGCGGCAACGCCTCCAGCACGCGGCGGAACTCCGCCACCTGCGCCTCGGTGGGGCCCAGCTCCGGCTCGTCCGCGGAGTGGAAGTGCGTAAAACACCCTTCCCACACCAGAAGATCCCCCGAGCGCTCCAGCACGGCCCGCCCCCACTCGGCGGCGCCGGCCGCGGCAAAGCCCGCGCGGCCCATCCCGGTGTCGACCTCCAGGTGGAACGACAGGGGGCGGCCGGCCCACGCGGCGGCCGCCGCCCAGCGCTCCAGCGACTCCAGGTCCGACACGCCCGGGGTGAGGCTCGCCCGCGCGGCACGGCGCTCCTCGCCCGGCGGCATCGGGGCGAAAACGACGACGCGCCCCGCCCACCCCAGCGCGCGGAGCGCCTCGCCCTCCTGCACCGCCGCCACGCCGATCGCCCACGGCCCCCCGGGGCCCAGCTCCTCGAGCACGGCACGCAGCACCTGCGGCACCCCCAGCCCGTAGGCATCGGCCTTGAGCATGGGAAGGAGGGCCGCACCCGGCGCGGCCGCGGCGACGCGGCGCAGGTTGGCCTTCAGCGCGCCCAGGTCCACCTCGACCCAGGCCCTCGAAACCGCGGTTGACGGATCGGACACAGAAAGGATATTCTAGGCCGCCTGTGAACTCGTCGCAAGCCGAAAACCCGCCTCCCGGGCCGCACTCCGGCGGCACGCTCGACCGCGCCCTGGCGCTGGCCGCGTTCCTCCGCGCGCGCTGCCCGTGGGACGCGGCGCAGACGCCGCTCTCCCTGCAGCCCTTCCTGCTCGAGGAAGCGCACGAGGCCGCCCGCGCCATCGCGGCCGGCGACGCCGGGGCTTTGCGTGACGAGCTGGGCGACCTGCTGCTGAACGTGGCCTTTCAGGTCGTGATGGCGGAGGAGGCGGGCGCCTTCGGCCGCGACGACGTGGTGCGCGCCGTCGAGCAAAAGATGCGCCGGAGGCACCCGCACCTGTACGGGGGCGAGCCCGAAGCGTGGGCGTCGATCAAGGCGCGCGAGCGGGCCGCGCGCGGCGAGCCCGGGTCCATCCTCGACACGGTGCCCAGCGGGCTCGACCCGCTGCTGCGCGCCTTTCGCGTGCAGGCGCGCGCGGCCGAGGTGGGCTTCGACTGGAGCGACTGGCGCGGCGCCTGGGACAAGGTGCGCGAAGAGATCGACGAGGTGGGGCACGAGCTGGTCTCGGGCGACGCCGAAAAGCTCGAGGAGGAGCTGGGCGACCTCCTCTTCGCCATGGTGAACCTGGTGCGCCTGGCCGGCGCGCACCCCACCGCGGCGCTGTCTCGCGCCAACGCCAAGTTCGAGCGCCGCTTCGCGGGGGTCGAGGCGCTGGCCGCCGAGCGCGGGATCGTCTTCGGCCGGGCCACGCTGGAAGAGCTGGACGTGCTGTGGGACGAGGTCAAGCGCCGCGAGCGCGCGGGCCCCGGCGGGTCGGGATGACACGCCTCTTGCGTCGTTCCGCGGGTGACGAACGACACGCCCGCGCCGTCCGTACTCGCCGTGGAAGAGCGCCATCTTCGCTGACCTGTGCCGGACCCGAGGGATGGCCAACGCCGGTATCGATCGAGGTGACGTGAGAAGGACGCGTGGGGGAGCCGCCCGGGCGTCCGCGTCGTCGCGCCCGTACGCGGGAGCGGCGCGATGAGCCTGCGCCAGCGCATCGTGCTCACGCTGCTGGCGGTCAGCGTGATCCTCGCCGTCCCCGCCGCCTACGCGGTCCTGCAGCTGAACGGGCTGAAAGGGATCGCGGGCGAGCTGCGGACGCGAGACACGAAGGCGACGTCGGAACTCGGGCAGTTCCGCGGCCAGGTGGAGGGGCTGCAGTCGGCCGAAGACAACTACGTGGCGCTGAGCCGTGAGTTCCCCGACCAGGCGGCGGACTGGCGGCTCGCCGCCGACAGCGCGGTGCTCCGGGGCGATTCGCTCCTCGACCTGCTCGGTGCCCGTGCCCGTTCGTCGCAGCAGTATGTCCAGGCGGTGACGAGGGCGCGGCGGGACTGGTCGGTGGTCAAGCAGGTGATCACCGAAGAGCAGCAGCGCATCCAGAGCGGCGAATACGACGTCCAGCAGGTATTCCGGAACACGCGGGTGAAGCCGGCCTTCGACCGGATGGCGGCCGACCTCGACCCCATCTCGCGTGCCATCGACGCCGAGGCAGAAGAACGGGTGTCGCGCGCGCAGGAGGTGGCGCAGCGCGCCTCCACCACCGCCGCGGCGGCGCTCGCGGTGGCCTTGCTCCTCACGCTGGTGATCGGGTCGCTGATGACCCGGGCGATGCTGCGGCCCATCGAGGAGCTGCGCCGGGGGATGGCGCACGTGGCCGAGGGCGATTTCGACCCCCAGGTGCGCGTGCCCACCCAGCGCCCCGACGAGATCGGCGACCTGTCGCGGTCGTTCCACACCATGACCGAGCAGCTGGCCGAGCTCGACCGGCTGAAGGCCGAGTTCGTCTCCGTGGCCAGCCACGAGATCAAGACGCCGCTCAGCGTGATCCGCGGCTACGTGTCGCTGCTGGCCGACGGGATCTACGGCGAGGTGAGCGACGTCCAGAGGAAGACGCTGGAGGCGGTGAGCGACCAGGTGGACCGGCTCACCCGGCTGGTGCACCGGCTGCTCGACATCTCGCGCTTCGAGGCGGGGGGCGGGCGGCTGGAGCTGCGCCGCATCAACGTGCGCGACTTCCTGACCGACCTGACCGACGGCTTCCACGTGCTGGCGTTCCAGAACGGGATCGACTTCAGCGTGAACGTGGCCGACGACACGCCGGTGAACATCGAGGGCGACGCCGACCGGCTGAACGAGGTGCTGGGGAACATCCTCTCCAACGCCTTCAAGTTCACCGAGCGCGGGGGGCGCATCGCGCTGGAGGCGCGCCGCGACGGCGCCGGGATGCGGGTGGAGGTGAGCGACAGCGGGGTGGGGATCCCCCCCGACAAGCTTCCCAAGATCTTCGAGAAGTTCTACCAGGTCGACAACTCGGCGCAGCCGCGGCAGGCCGGATCGGGCCTCGGCCTGGCGATCGCGCGCGAGATCGTGGAGGCCCACGGGGGCACGATCGGTGCAGAGAGCGAGCTGGGGGAAGGGACCCGGTTCACCGTGTCTCTCCCCGAGCGGCCGCCCGCGCCGCGCGCCGCCGAGCCGCACTCCCCGCACCTGCGCAAATGAAGCCGCTCCGCCTGCTGTTCTGCGTTCCGCTCCTTGCCGCCTGCGCCACCCTGGGCATCGGCGGCGGTGGTGGCCCGCGCGACGACGCGGGCGCGCGCCAGCGGCTGTGGAACCAGGCGTTCCACGCGTATTCGCAAGACTCGGTGCGGGTGGCCAAGGCGATGTTCCAGCGGCTGACGAACGAGCACCCGCGTACCCGCGAGGGGCACGACGCGCGCTACTTCATGGCGCTGCTGAGCCTGGACCCGCGCGCCGGCGCCGACCCGCGCCAGGCCGAGGAGAACCTGCGCATCTACCTGGCCGACGACAGCGTGCAGTCGCTGCGCGGCGGCTACCGGCGCGAGGCGATGTCGCTGCTGGGCCTGGCGCGCGAGCTGCGCAACCCGTGCGGAAGCCGCGCCGCCGGCCTGGGGTGCGACACCACGATCGTGTCGCGCACGGTGACGGTGCCGGGCGAGCCGGCCGCCGGCCCCAACGCCGCCGAGGTGGCCCGCTGGCGGCGGATGTACAGCGAGCGCGGCGACACCATCCGCGACCTGCGCGCCGAGCTGGAGCGGATCCGGAACACGCTCGCACCGCGGCGACCCTGAGAGGTACGGGGGTACGGAGGTACGGGGGTGACGGCAAAGCCGAGTGCGAAGACAGGAGCCCGCGTCGAGACGATCTCGGCGCGGGCTTCTGGCATTCGGCGCGCGGGGCCCTCTCCCTGGCGCTGCGCGCCTGTCCCTCCCCCAAAACAACCTGGGGGAGGGACCTGGGCTCGCTTCGCTCGCGGCTACTTCGCGCGTGATGAAGAGCCAGTGCCGCGCGCCACCACCTCGGCAGCACGAAAGCCGGTAGTCCGCGAAGGCGGACTTCGTGTGGTCGTTGCTGCGGCTTCAGCCGCCGGTGCGATGCCGGTCCGGCGCGAAGCACTGGGCACTGGGCACCCAGCACTCAGCACTCAGCACTCAGCACTCAGCACTCAGCACTCAGCACTCAGCACTCAGCACTCAGCACTCAGCACTCCCCTCACCCCACGTGGTACATCCGCGCGCGCTCGCCGTAGCGCTCCACCAGCACGCGGCGCAGCATCGGGTACGCTTCCAGCTCGGGGTCGGCGTCCACGATGCGGCGGGCTTCGGTGCGGGCGCGGCCCAGCAGGGTGAAGTCCTTCTCCAGGTCGGCGAAGCGGAAGGCGGGGAGCCCCGTCTGCCGCGCGCCGAACAGGTCGCCGTAGCCCCGCTGCTGCATGTCGTACTCGGCGATCTTGAAGCCGTCTTCGGTGCTGGCGAACAGCCGCAGCCGCTCGCGCGCCTCCCCGCCGGTGGCCAGCAGGATGCAGAAGCTCTCCTCGGCGCCGCGCCCCACCCGGCCGCGCAGCTGGTGCAGCTGCCCCAGCCCGAAGCGCTCGGCGTGCTCCACCACCATCACCGTGGCGTTGGGGACGTCGATCCCCACCTCGATCACCGTGGTGCTCACCAGCACGTCCACCTCGCCGGCGGCGAAGGTGCGCATCACCTCGTCCTTCTCGTCGCCGTGCATCTGCCCGTGGATCAGCGCCACGCGCAGGTCGGGGTACACCTCGCTCTTCAGGCGCTCGTACTCTTCGGTGGCGCTCTTCAGGTCCACCTTCTCCGACTCTTCCACCAGCGGATAGACGAAGTACGCCTGGCGGCCCTTGGTCACCTCTTCGCGCACGAACTCCAGCACCTTGGCGCGGCCGCTCTCGTAGCGCACGGCGGTGCGCACCGGGCGGCGGCCGGGGGGGCGCTCGTCGAGCACGCTCACGTCCAGGTCGCCGTACAGCGTCAGCGCCAGCGAGCGGGGGATGGGGGTGGCGCTCATCACCAGCATGTCGGCGCTGGTGCCCATCTCGGCCAGCGCCAGCCGCTGCTTCACCCCGAAGCGGTGCTGCTCGTCGACCACCACCAGCCCCAGCCGGTCGAAGGCCACGCTTTCCTGGATCAGCGCGTGGGTGCCCACGGCGATCCCCGCGCCGCCGCTGGCGATGCGGTACCCGGCCTCGCGCCGCTGCTTCGCCCCCATCCGCCCGGTGAGCATCGTCACCCCCACGGGGATTCCTTCCAGCAGCCGGGAAAGGGTGCGCGCGTGCTGCTCGGCCAGGATCTCGGTGGGGGCCATCAGCGCGGCCTGGTAGCCGTTCTCCACCGCGCGCAGCATGGCGAAGAGGGCCACGACGGTCTTCCCCGAGCCCACGTCGCCCTGCAGCAGCCGGTTCATCCGCCGCGGCGCCGCCCGGTCGTCGCCGATCTCCTTCAGCACCCGCTTCTGCGCGCCGGTGAGGGCGAAGGGGAGCTGGCGGTGGAAGGGGCGCACCAGGAAGTCCTTGCGCTCGAAGGCGATCCCCGGGCGCTCGGCCACGGCGCGGTGGCGGGCGCGGGCGTGCAGGAGCTGCAGGAAGAAGAGCTCCTCGAACGCCAGCCGCCGCCGCCCGTGCTCGGCCTCCTGGAGCGAGGCGGGGCGGTGCACGTGGTCGAGCGCCTTCCACAGCGGCTCCACCTCCACCCGCTTCACCACCTCCGGCGGGATCCCCTCGTCCTCCTCGCGCACGCGGCGAAGGAGGTCGTCGAGGTTGTCGTGGATCAGCTTGCGGACCTGGCGGTGCGAGAGCCCTTCGGTGGTGGGGTAGACGGGGAAGATGATGCCGCCGCCCTCCTCGGCCGCCTTCTCGCCCTCGCCGGCGATCACCGTGAACTCGCGCGGCTGGATCTGGCGGCCGTGGAAGAACTTGACCGGGCCGGAGAGGAGGAGGAGGTCGCCCTTGCGGATCACGCGTTCCAGGTACGGCTGCCCGGGCCACGCGCACTCGATCATCCCGCTTTCGTCGCGCACCACCGCCTGGAAGATGCGCAGCCCCTTGCGCGTGGGGAGCACGCCGGCCGAGATCACCCGGCCGATGATGGTGGCGTCCATCCCCGTGGCCAGCGAGCGGATCGGGGTGATGGTGGACGCGTCTTCGTAGCGGTGGGGGGCGTGGTACAGCACGTCGCGCGCGGTCAGCAGCCCCAGCTTCTGCAGCAGGGGGGCGCGGCCGGGCCCCACCCCCTTCAGGAACTGCACGGGGCGGTCGAGCGACGAGATCGCGGGCTGGTACGTTCCCTGGTGCGACAAGAACGGCGTTTCAGTACGGGATTTCCGGTGTACCTCTGCGGTTGCCGATACACCGGAATCTCGCGAAACACGGGCGCCGGGGCCACCTCGCGCGGAGAAAAGCTTCTCCCCCTCGTCCGTGCGCTCCGTCGGCGGAGCGGTGATCCCCCGGCCGGCCCTTACTTCCTGGGCCCCACGAAGCGGCCGCCGTTCTGCACCAGCGTCATGCTGGTGGCCCGGCCGCCCTCCACGGTGAAGATCAGCCGGAGCGCCGGGTCGAACGAGGCGCCGAAGGTGTGGTTGCCGTAGTGCAGCAGGGGAAGCGGCTCCTGGCCCGCGAGCTGCCCGGTGATGCCGTCGCCCCCCACGGCCACCGTGAAGTCGCGCGCGCCGCCGGGGAGCGGAAGCGCGTACACCCCCACGTAGCGCGCCCGGTCGGCCGCCGGCAGCGGGACCACGGCCGCGGGCACCACCAGTGGGATGCCGAGCGCCGCCCTCGCCAGCTGGTTCAGCAGGTCGTCGGCGCGCGCCACCCCCGAGTTGGTCAGCACGGTGATGGAAAGCTCGGCGTCGGGGATCCAGGCGTTGGCGGTGATGAACCCGTGGATCCCGCCGCCGTGCGAGATCACCCTGCGCCCACCCAGCGTGTCGACCCCCAGGCCGAAGCCGTACTTCCGCGACCCGGCCGCCGCGGCGCCCTCCGGGGTCGTCATCAGCCGGTACGACGCCGCCGAGACCACGCCGCCGGTGTGGAGGGCGCGGTTCCAGCGGGCCAGGTCGGCCACCGACGAGCACAGCGCTCCCGCCGCGTACGGCTGCGACATCGCCAGGTACGGGGCGTTGGCCCACCCGTTCCCCTGCGGCCCATAGCCGTGCACGCGGCGCGGGATCAACGGCGCGTGCATGCAGTTGCGCGTGTCGGCCAGCCCCAGCGGCTTCGTGAAGCGCTCCTCGATCTCGGCGCCCCACGGCCGGCCCGCCACCTTCTCGATCAGCATCCCCAGCAGAACGTAGCCGGTGTTGTTGTACCGCCAGTCGGCCCCGGGCGCGAAGTTCATCGTCTGCGAGGCCGTGAGCGCGGCGATGCTGTCGGGCGACATCTCCTCGCCCCAGCGACGCTGCCACGCGGCCCCCAGGCTGGTGTAGCTCGGGATCCCGGAGGTGTGGTTCAGGAGCTGCCGCACCGTCACGGGGCGCCACGCCTCGGGGAGCGAGGGGAAGTACGTGCCGATGGTTTCGTCGAGCTTCACCTTCCCCTCTTCGACCAGCTTCATCACGGCGGCGGCGGTGAACTGCTTGGTCACCGACCCGATCCGGTAGGCGGAGCGCTCGGTCGCGGCGACGTCGTTCTCCAGGTCGGCCTTGCCGTAGCCCGCCATCACGATGGTGTCGCGGCCGCGGACGATCGCGATGGCCACGCTCGGGGCGCCACGCTGCGCAACGAACGCCCGCGCGAGCGAGTCGGCGAGGTGGGCGGCCACGCGCGCCGGCGGGAGCGCCTGCGCCTCCACGGCGGCGGGGAGGGCCAGGGCGCAGGCGAGCGCGAATGTGATACGGCGCATCATACGGGTCGTTTCTCCACGGCGGGGGGATGGCTGGGTGAGGTACTGCCGGAGTTACGGCCGCACGCGCAATTTGTTTCCGGCGACGCGCCATGGCGCAAGGCGGGCGGGTGCCCGGCCCGACGGTGAGTCTGATACGACGTTGCCGGGCATCGTTCCGGTTCCAGGACTGAAGAATCTCACGCAGAGCAGCAGAGAACGCAGAGGAGACTGGTTGTTCTCTGCTTCCTCTGCTGCTCTGCGTGAGACATGTCCTTCGGTTGATTCATTCCGGAACGATGATGGGCAAATGCCCGGCGGTGAGTCGATGGAGGGTGGGGAGATCGATGTCGAGCGGGATACCGTTGTCGCCGCCGGGATGCGATGTTACTGATCGCAGCACCCCGGCCTTACGCGCTTGCCCGACCCTCTCGCGAAGGAGCCTCGATGCGCCCGTTCCGCCTCGCCTGCATTGCCGCGGGCGTGATCGTGCTGGCCGCGCCCCGCGGAACGGCGGCGGCCGCTATGGATGCCGCTGCCCAGGCCGTGGGCCGCATCTGCCCCAACCCGGATCGCCCCTGCCGCGGGTTCAAGCCGCACGACCTGTCGTTCGTCCTGCCGCGCGGCGAGGCGGCGCGCGACGAGGTGCGGTCGAACTCGTTCTACGCCGTGGTCCTGCGCAGCGGGCCAAGCTGCTCGATCGCCGAGGCCGACCGCGAGGCGGCGCAGCGGCTGTTCCCCGGGCGCAAGGTGTTCTCGCAGCGCTTCGAATGCGACGGCGACGTGGAGAACAACGTCAGCTACACCAACGTGGCCGCCGGTCGCGCCTTCCTGGCGGTCTACGCGGGCATCAACCGGCAGCAGGCCTCGGCCACGCTCGCCCAGGCCGCGCGCACGGGCCGCTTCCCCGGCGCCAACCTGCGGCAGATGCAGGTGGTCTACAACTATCCGTGACCGCGGACTCATATCAACAGGGCGTGAGTGCGCGGTGCGGAAGTGCGTCGGATGAAATGAGGAGACGGTTTCGATGACGACTGCGCCGATCCAGATCTCACCGCTGACGGAGGCGGACATCGCCGAAGCGCTGGAGCTGTGGACGGCGTCGGGGGGCGTGGGGCTGCGCGGCGCGGACGAGCCCGCGGCGCTGGCGCGGTACCTGGCACGCAACCCCGGGCTGTCGCTGGCGGCGCGCGACGGTGGGCGGATGGTGGGCGCGGTGCTGTGCGGGCACGACGGCCGGCGCGGGTACCTCCACCACTTGGCCGTCGCCGCGTCGCACCGGCGGCGGGGGATCGCGCGCGAGCTGGTGGAGCGGTGCCTGGACGGGCTCCGCCGCGAGGGCATCGCCAAGTGCCACCTGTTCGTCTATCACCACAACGCCGAGGGCCAGGCGTTCTGGCGCACCGTGGGCTGGCAGCCGCGCAGTGACATCCTGCTGATGTCGCACGCCCTTACCGACGACCCGAACGCCTGACCGCTCCGTACCTCCGTACCTCCGTACCTCCGTACCTCCGTACCTCCGTACCGCACTCACGCCGCCAGCACTTCCTCGGCGAATTCGCGCACCTCGAAGGGGAGCAGGTCGTCCAGCGTCTCGCCCACGCCCACGAACTTCACAGGCACGTCGAACTCCTCCTTGAGCGCCACCACGATGCCGCCCTTCGCGGTGCCGTCGAGCTTGGTGAGCACGATGCCGGTGATCGGCATCGTCTGCTGGAAGGTGCGGAGCTGCGCCATCCCGTTCTGCCCCACCGTGGCGTCGAGGACGATCAGCGTTTCGTGCGGGGCGCCTTCCAGCTTCTTCCCGATCACGCGGTGCACCTTCTCCAGCTCCTTCATCAGGTCCTGCTGGGTGTGCAGACGGCCCGCGGTGTCGATGATCACCACGTCGGCGCCGATCTGCTCGGCGCGCTCCACCGCGTCGAAGGCCACGGCGGCGGGGTCGCGCCCCGGCTCGCTCCCCACGAAGTCGGCGCCCACGCGCTCGGCCCAGCGCTTGAGCTGCTCGATGGCGCCGGCGCGGAAGGTGTCGCCCGCGGCCATCACCACCTTGCGCCCCTGGCGGACCATGCGGTGCGCCAGCTTGGCGATGGTGGTGGTCTTCCCCACCCCGTTCACGCCCACCACCAGGATCACGGTGGGGCCGTCGTCGAAGTTGAAGCGGAGCGCCGTGTCGGCGCGGCCGGTGGAGAGGATCTGCACGATCTCCTCCCGCACGGCGCGCTCGAAGTCGCGCTGCGACTTGGCCACGCCGCGCTGGGCCAGCGTCTCCACCGCCTGCACCAGCTTGAGCGTGGCAGGCACGCCGAAGTCGGCGCCGATCAGCGTCTCTTCCAGCGCCTCCAGCGAGCCGTCGTCCATCCCCTTCACCAGCACCGTCACGTCGGTGAGGGCCACGTCCACGATGCGGTCCCACAGCGACTTCTTTCCTTCTTCCTTCTTCCGGAACAGGCGCGCCATCGTTCTATATTCCCGAAGTGATTGCCGGATCTGCCGATGCGAAGCCGTCCAATCTACAACGCTCCCGCGGCTGGTGCATCCGCGAGCGGCCTGGAGAAACGACGACGCGCCCCGCCGGAAGCCGGCGGGGCGCGTCGTTCGCTTGTGTCCAGCCGCTCAGCTGGCGCCGACGGCCTGCTGGTAGCGGCGGTTCACCTCGTCCCAGTTGACCGTGTTGAACCAGGCGTCGAGGTAGTCGGGGCGCCGGTTCTGGTAGTTCAGGTAGTAGGCGTGCTCCCACACGTCGATCCCCAGGAGCGGGGTCTTCCCCTCCGACAGGGGGGTGTCCTGATTGGCGGTGTCGGTCACGGCCAGGCGGCCGTCGTCCACCACCAGCCACGCCCACCCGCTGCCGAAGCGGCCCTTGCCCGCGGCCACCAGCTTCTCCTTGAGCGCCGCGTAGCCGCCGAAGTTGGCCTCGATGGCACCGGCGATCGGCCCGGTGGGCTCGCCGCCGCCGTTCGGCCCCATGATCTGCCAGAAGAGCGAGTGGTTGCTGTGCCCGCCGCCGTTGTTGCGCACGGCGCCGCGGATGTCTTCGGGCACCTCGTTCAGGCGGCGCATCAGCGCGTCGATGTCGTCGCCGGCGTCGAACTCGGGGTGCTTCTCGAGCGCGGCGTTCAGGTTGTCTACGTAGGTCTTGTGGTGCTTGTCGTGGTGGATCTCCATCGTCTTTGCGTCGATGTGCGGCTCCAGCGCATCGAACGCGTACGGCAGATCCGGCAGGATGAACGGCATCACACACCTCCCATCGGGTTTCCGGTCAGAACTTCCCCACCCCGCCCCCCCTCGCGCGACCGCCGCCAGCATGGGCACGGGGCACCGCCGGTCAATGTACGTGACTACATATGTTTCGCCACGGGCGGCGGTCGGGTCGCCGGCTGGTGCCGGCTCGCGAGATACCGGCCGGTGACGACTAGCCCCTCCGAAAGGCGGCTGAAGCCGCGGCAACAACCACGGGAAGCCTCGCTGCGCGAGGCTGTTGGCGCGGATTCTGGCTCGTCGCACAGATGTCTGCGCGGGGAAGTCCGCGAAGGCGGACTGCGTGCCGTTGTAGCGGCGAGTTCACTCGCAAATTCCACGACGGAGCGCGCACGGCTCGGATCGCGACGCCACGCCCATAACGACGAAAGCCTCCCGAAACGCGGGAGGCTTTCTCGATCCGATCGTCGATCCGTCAATCCCTCCGACGGTCTTCTCAGTCCGTGCGCGTTGCGGAGGGGAGGCGGATGCCGGTGAGGCGCCAGTTGGTGAAGCCGTCGCGGTGCAGCACCAGCGCCATCTTCTCCTTGCCATCTTCGCGGCCCACGAAGCGCACCACGAACAGGTCCACGCTCTCGTAGCCGCGCTTCACCTTCACGTCCTTCCCCTGCTCGCGCGCGATCGAGTCGATGGCGGCGTCGCGGCGGCTGCCGGGGCGCTGGCCCTCGGTGAGCGCGGCGATCCCCTCGGGGGTCACGAACGTGTCCACCAGCGGGCTGGCGATGGCGCCGGCCAGCAGCCCGCCCAGCGTGCCCAGCGGCCCGCCGCGGCGGCCCACCTCGTTGCTCACGGCCGAGCGCACGTTCTGCTTCACGCTCTCGCGCAGCGCGGGAAAGTCGACCATCTCGTTCAGCGCCTGCGTGTCGCCGGCCTTCGCGGCCTTCTGCAGCTTGTTCATCGCCAGGTACGGCGTGTAGTACAGCCACACGCCCGCGAACAGCGCCGCCAGCAGCAGCAGCGACGAAAAGCCGCTTCTTCTCTTGGCCATCGGGAGATCGGGAGGATCGGGAGACGACGGAATGGCCAGCGTGCGGCCGGGAACGACGACTGCGGACGGACGGAAAGATAACCCGTTGTGGCGAAACGAGGAACCACCCCTCATCCCCCCGGCCCCCTTCTCCCGAACCGCAGGAGAAGGGGGAGAACTGCGGGGGGTCGGGATCCGCGCGGGGAGGGTGCTGCGGCGCGGCCGCGGCGGCCCCCTCTCCCCCGGCCCCTCTCCCCCGCTCCGCAGGGGAAAGGGGGGAACTGC